>CAYZPL010000034.1:0-8465 GCA_964480415.1 uncultured Candidatus Izemoplasmatales bacterium | reverse complement strand
GCAAAAGATGGTAAGTTCAATGTCAACGGCAAATCGGTGAAATCGACCCTTTTCAGCATCTCCGATTCCCAAGCGATTGTCAAGAAGGCAATTGCCGAAAATCTGATGTCTGCATACAAGATCAATTGGTGCGAAGAAACCGGTGCCGAATTCACTGTACTCGTTTCACTTCTGAAAGACATCGCAACCTTGACGATAGACACTTCCGGCACCTCATTGCATAAGCGTGGTTATCGAATGAATGCCGTGACCGCACCTATAAAGGAGACTTTGGCGGCTGCCATGATTCAATTGAGTTTCTGGAACAAATCCAGAACTCTTTATGATGTTTTCTGCGGTTCGGGTACGATTCCGATTGAAGCGGCGATGATCGGTAGAAATATCGCTCCAGGACTGAACAGGGATTTTGCCTCCAAACATTGGCCTTTGATACCTGAAAGCATCTGGAAGGAAAAATCCAGGGAAGCATTCAAGGCCATCGACCTTGATTCCAAAATCAGGATATTCGCTGCGGATATTGATGAAAAGAACATAGAAGCGGCAAAATTGAATGCCGAGGAAGCCGGAGTTTCCGACTGCATAACCTTCATTACCGATGATTTTCGCAATTTGAAATACAAGGACGATTATTCCATCCTGATTTCCAATCCTCCATACGGAGAAAGACTCGATGACGAGGAAATGAACAGATTGTACCGGGATTTCGGAACCAGATTCAAGAAGATGAAGACCTGGTCCATCTATGTGATAACTTCATTCAAAAAAATGGAAAACGTCATGGGACGAAAAGCGGATAGAATGCGCAAACTTTACAACGGGCACATTGAAACGATGTATTATCAGTTTTACGGTGACAAACCAAACAAATAACAACATAATAAATGATTTATATATATGAAAGGAAACAAATATGAAAGTATTAGAACAAACTTATGAACTAAACAACGGTGTCAAGATTCCGAGAATCGGATTCGGAACATGGCAGATTTCTAACGGGAAGGCCGCATATGATGCAGTCAGCCTTGCACTCAAGAACGGTTACAGACTGATTGACACTGCCGAAGGATACGGTAACGAGGAAAGTGTCGGAAAAGCGATAAAAGACTCCGGAATCAGAAGAGAAGAGATCTTCATAACGTCCAAATTGGAATCTCATATCAAAAATTATCAAGATGCTAAAGAAGCATTTTATGAAACCTTAAGAAAACTTGATGTGGATTACATCGATCTCTTCATAATCCATGCCCCTTGGCCTTGGAGCGAGATAGGCAAGGATTGCAGCGCAGGTAACGTCGAGGCATATAAAGCGATGGAAGAAGTATATAGAGAAGGTAAAGCGAGAGCGATTGGCGTTTCGAATTTCGAACCGGACCATCTTCAAAACATTCTCGATCACTGTGAAATTGTGCCGGCTGTGGATCAAATCGGTTATTTCATCGGCATCGACCAATCGAAGACAATCGCTTTCGCAAGAAAGCACGGCATCTTCATCGAAGCATATTCTCCACTTGGCATCGGCTATGCGCTGAATAATCCGGATATCAGGAAAGTCGCTGACAAATACGGCGTCGAACCAGCCCAGGTCTGCCTCAGGTTCCTATTACAGAAAGGAACGACACCGATTCCTAAATCTGTGCATGAGAACCGTATCATACAGAATACAAAGGTTGATTTCGAAATCAGCGAAGCAGATATGGAATTTCTTGAAAATATCAAAAACGATCCGCGCCGATGGGAATAGATTAGCAAGCGAAACATTGGCATATCGCTCTTCAAAGCGTTATAATAATTACTGTACCACTATGAATGAGGGATATTATGAATGACAAGTATAAAGAATTTTGGGATTGGTTCAAAGCCAATCAGGAATATATCTGGAATTATATCGAGTCCAGCCCGACTGAAATCGGGAAGTTGATCGACAAGAACATCAAGAGAGTAAATGACAATATCGCGTTCGACATTTATTTCGAAGTCCACGAAGGAAAAAGAGATTTTGTCATCTCCGCTGACGGTATCGAGGCTATCTTTGGAGAGGTCATCAACCTGACCAAGACCGCACCGGAGTTTGACAAATGGAACATCATTGCTTTCAGACCGAAAACAAACCAGTGTGACCAATGTATCGAAATAGATAATCTCTGCCTTGACTACAGACACATCTATTTCAAGCATAACTTTAATTCGATACCGTTTGATATCGATGTCTATATCGACAATTACGACGGTAAAGACAATCGCTATGTCCATGGTTATTTTCTTCTTTTGGATACGCTTATCGGCGAATACGAGGCGGTCACTTCGATCAACGAGACCCATGTTCATCCGCTATTGCCGGGTATGAAGGCGGAGCTGACTGAATTCATCAAACTCAGGGATTTGGTCGAAGAAATGAATATAAAACAATAGAGCATGCAAAACATGCTCTTTGTATTATTAAAGGGCCTAATATGTTATAATCTATTTGGTAATGAAAATAGAACGGGGTGCCTATCTTATGAAGCTATTGGTGGTTCAGAACAAAGTATGCGAGACAATCGATGAAACGCTTGGAAAAATCTCGGATTTATTGAAAGATGTGGATTTCCGAGAGATAGATTTTATTGTTTTTCCTGAGATGTTCACGACTCCATATGAATACGGATACTTCGAATTGTTAGGGCAAGATAAAAACGGAGAAGTGGTCACCTATCTGAAAAACCTTGCGAATGATACCGGATCTTATGTGATAGGTGGAACAATTCCCGAAAAAGATGAAGGTAAACTATTCAATACGTCTTTCATTATCAACAGATATGGAGAAGTCATTTCAAAGTACAGAAAGATACACCTGTTTTCGGTCAGGTATCCAAACGGTGAAGAGTTCGACGAGGCTGAGATATTATCGCGGGGAGAAGATGTCGTCACCTTTGATACGGAATTCGGTAAGATGGGAATCATGATCTGTTTCGACATCAGGTATCCGGAACAGGCAGAAATCATAAGAAAAGCCGGAGCTTACACTATATTCGTACCGGCAGCTTTCAACACTTATACCGGCCCGCTTCATTGGGAAACGACGATTCGCGCCAGAGCAATCGACAACCAGTTGTTTTTAGTTGCCGCAAGCCCAAGCAGGGAGTCTTTCGGTAACTACCATACATATGGTCATAGCCTGATTGTGGATCCTTTTGGAAGAATCATCAGACAGATGGATGAAGTTACGGGAATGATGGAAGTGGAAATCGATCTGGATCTGGTTGATGAAGCCAGAAGCAGCATACCGATATTAAAGAACAAAATTGAATTATAGGAGAAAAGCATGAAATTGGAACACAAGGAAATAGACTATAAGGGATTCGGAAAGTGTCTGGAACTCACAAACGGGTTTTTACATCTAGTCGTGTCTTTGGATTTCGGACCAAGGGTACTTAGCTTCAAGAGTTTAGAAGCAAAGAACATCTTTGTCGAAGACGACAAGAAGAAGTTCTTCATAACTTCCCCTGAAACCGAGAAAATATATGATGGAAACATTTTCTATCTTAGAGGCGGGCACAGGATGTGGGTGGCGCCCGAGACGTGGCATACGTACTATCCGGACAACGATCCGGTAGGATATGAAATCGAGGGCGATACAGCGGTTTTCAGACAGCCGCCTCAGGATCATGGAACAGTCGAACAGGTTTTATCGATCTCATTTAGGGAAAGAAATCTTGTTTCCGTTAAGCAAACCATAAAAAACATAGCTGATCACGACCAAATTATGTCACCTTGGTCGATAACAGTATTTGAGGGGCCTGGTCTGGAAATCATCCCGATGCCTTTGGAAGATAACGGATTTATCCCTCAGAGACACATATCATTCTGGTCATATGGCGCGAAAATCACCGATGAGAGGTTATATATAGGTGACAGGTATTCGGCACTCAGATTCATTACGGACGCGTTTAAGCCCATTAAAATCGGGTTTAGAGTAACTGATGGGTTCGCACTGTATATGACGGACAAGTCAGTGTTTGTGAAACGATTTGTATATGATGAAGAAAAAATCTATCCAGACAACAATGTCAATTATGAAACATATACCAACGGCAAGATTCTGGAGATGGAAACCGTCGGCGAAATTAAGACGCTATCCCCGGGAGAAACTTCAAGCCATGAGGAACTTTGGAACATCCATAAAAACGAAACTTTGGTTCCGGCTGATTTCGATGAAGACCGATTAGAAGAAATAGTTGAAGAATATTTGAATAAGTAACTGTCAAGAAAAACATATTGACATCGTTAATGTTTTATTGTATATTTTAAGTATAAGAATCATTTGCAAAGGGGTGATGTATTATGAAAGAAAACTCAAATGTAAAAATTGAAGATACATCACTACGCAAATAAGCTTTCAATAAGGATTATGAAAAGCCCGTTTGTGGGCTTTTTTCTTTGCGATACCCGTGATGTGTCTTCTGAAACAATCAAGAAGGGAGACTAACAGTGAGCAAAGAAATACAAAATGACAGTCTTTTGAGAGGCCGGATCATCGTAGCTTATAAAGATAGATACACGGTCGAGACAAAAGATAAAAGAATCATGGCGGAAGTAAGCGGAAGAATCCGCTATACTTCCTTTAAGAAAAGCGATTATCCCGTTGTCGGTGATTATGTATATTACCGGATAGCGGGGCCTGATTTCGGAATCATAGAGAAGATAGAAGTCAGAGAGAAAGTCTTGTCAAGACTGGACGTCGGCGATATCGGCGAAGAGCAGATTCTGGCAAGCAATGTCGACATCGTATTCATCTGCATGTCGCTTAACAAGGACTTCAATATCCGGAAATTACAGAATTTCATGACTTTGACTTATGGAACCGGAATTGAAACCGTCATCTTGTTGACGAAGAAGGATCTTACGGACGATATCGATTCCTATATCAAAAAAGTGAAAGAGATCGACACGGAAGAAATAATCGCAATCAGCAGCTACGATAAAAATGATATCGAGATTATCAGAAATCGCATCGGTTTAAACACTGTTGTTTTTTTAGGCAGCAGTGGTGTCGGAAAATCGACTATAATCAACGCGCTTAGCGGAGAAGACCTGTTTCTGACTAATGAAATCAGAGAATCGGACGCCCAGGGAAGACATATGACTTCTCACAGGGAACTAGTCACAATCCCTGGTGGAGGAAAAGTGATCGACACTCCGGGACTAAGAATCGTCTCATCATACTTTACTGACGAAACGGGATTCAGTGACATATTGTCTCTGGCTGAGGAATGTCAATTCCGCGACTGCACGCATACAAAAGAACCAAACTGCAACGTGTTGAATCATCTTTATGACGGCCGTCTCGCCGAGGAAAGATACGATCAGTATTTGAAGGCGATGCGCTTTTCAAAGTTCGCCGAGAAACGTCAGGCAGAGAGGGAACGTTTGCAGAACAAAAGAAAAAAATACTAATTTTATTTACAGGAAAATAAGCGTTTTATTCATGGTATAATGTAAATATGCGGAGGGCTATATGAAAATATTGGTCATCGGAAGTATAAATGTGGATTTTATGACAATAACCGATAAGACACCTGATATCGGCGAAACAGTAGTCGGCAGAAAATTCAAAATGGCACCTGGGGGAAAAGGCGCAAATCAGGGAATTTCTGTGAAAAGGCTTGGAAGTGATCCAGGCTTTTTCGGTATGGTCGGGAAAGACGAAATGGCTGACATCGCTTTAACAAACTTTTATAAATATGGTGTCGATACCAATCATATTCTTAGATCAGAACTCAATACCGGCATCGCCAATATAATCATCGAAAACAAAGACAACAGGATAGTCGTCGTACCAGGTGCCAATCATGATTTCAAGACTGAAGACTTCGATGTCTCAATTTTGGATGAATATGATATATTGTTATTACAAATGGAAATCAACACGGATTTTGTCTATTGGGTCATCGAACAGGCGCATCAAAAAAATAAAATAATAATTTTGAATCCAGCTCCATATGATCGAGGAATGCCTAAACAAATCCTCGATAAAGTGACCTATTTCACACCTAACGAGATCGAGGCAAGTCAGATTTTCGGAAAAGATTACCATCGACAAATGAAAGTTTATCCAAATAAGATGATTGTGACTCTTGGACATAAAGGCGCCGAATATTACAATGGTAAAGATTACGTTTCGATACCTGCCGAACAGGTGAATGTGGTCGATACTACAGGGGCAGGAGATGCTTTCAACGCAGCCTTGGCGGTCGCGTTGTCGAAAAACAAACAACTTCGAGACGCAGTCGCTTTCGCAGTAAGAGTCGCGACGAAATCGGTTGAAAGACTGGGAGCTCAGGATGTGATCCCATCCAGAGACCAATTTGAGTAGAAGGAGAATGATTATGTATAAAGGTCAAGTTGCGGTTATTGAAAAAACTGAAAAACCGTATTCAAAGGAAGACATCGTCGAAGGACTAAAGAAACTTGGAGTCAAAAAGGATTCATGTCTGGAAGTCCACACATCCTTGTCGTCATTCGGATATCTTGTGAATAAAGCTTATGATGTCTGCGACGCACTGTTAGAAATAGTGACCGAAGGAGTAATCATTATGCCGGCACATACATCCGAACAGAGTGATCCTAAATTCTGGATCAATCCACCGGTGCCGAAAGAATGGGTCAAAATCATCAATGAAAAAAGAAGACCATTCGACAGAAAAATATTCATACCGGAAAGAATCGGACTTACACCACAGGTCTTTTTACACTATCCGGGAGTTTTGAGGACAAATCATCCTCAAGTGTCATTGTCCGTTTTGAACAGGACAGCGGACCCTTCCTGGCTGGAGCATTCGCTCGACGATAGGGATTTTATAAATCCTTTATACAAACTCACACAAAATAACGGTAAGATCATATTCATGGGTACTGATTTCCATACTTGCACGTCAGTACATCTGAGTGAACAGTTCAGTCCTTATGCCAAAATCCAAAACTATAAGAACAAGATTGTGACGGATGAAGGAAAAGTGGAGGAAAAAGCGGTAATCTATTATGAATACGATGATGAAATGGTGGATAACTTCAAAGAGATATCCGAAAGATACATTCAAAAATATCAGAACACAAAACATTACAGACAGGTTAAAATAGGATTGGCTACAGTCACGATGATAGATGCCTTGAAACTATACGATTTGGCATATGATTTCCACAAAAACTATCGAATATGAAAAGTCGCTACCAGCGACTTTTCTTTTTAATCGTACATGGCTTTCCCTAAATCGGATCAATGTGGTAAAATATAAATAGAATACACTTGTAAGGGGTGTTTTTATGTTTGAAAATCTTAAAGGGACACGAAACAAATTCGCCCAGCCTCCTGGTACTTTATACTATACCGGAGAAGGTTTGCTGCCAACGACGATCAAGAAAATTCAATATACAAAAGACGAGCTGCACATCAACGAGAAGAAGGAAATTGCGGATATAAACACATGGATTCAGATCAACGGTCTGCGTGACTACGATAAGATCATGAACGAACTCAAGGTGTTCAATCTGGACAATATGTTGATTGAAGATATTTTCAACCTCAGTCAGAGATCGAAAATAGAAGAAATCGACAAGGGCTTTTTCGCAGTGGTTTCAACCAGCGATATCTCTAAACCGGAATTTTTAAGAGAATATTACGTCATCTTGCTGCTGGACAATACGGTCATAACATTCATCGACGCCGATTCTACCACATTATCGGTGATTGAAAAACGGATTACTGATGGGGTCGGTATCATCAGAAACATGAAAGCTAACTATCTGTTTTATTCCATAATAGATACTTTGATAGACGTGGATATCCTTTTCGAACACGATTCGACCAGCTTGATTCTGAATTATGAAGATCTGATTTTGGAAGACAAGATCGAACATCTTCAAAAACTGCACTATTTCAGAAAAGAACTGCTTTATCTGAAGAGCGCTTTGGGATCCCTAAGTGAATCCATGGCAGACCTGAAAATAAAGACCAATACAAATGCGAACATACAATCTATAAAGAAATACTATATGGATCTATGGGACCATATAGTAAGATTGAACCAAAGATTGAACGTTCATTGGGAAGAAATCAAGAATCTGTACGATATCTATATGAACAACTTATCTGATAGAACCAATAGAATCATGAAAACCTTGACAATTTTCAGTACGATTTTCATTCCTTTGACTTTTCTGACGGGAGTGTTCGGAATGAACTTTGCTCATATGCAGATTTTCCAGTCCGTTTACGGAGTACCGATTTTCATCGCCGTCTGCCTGATCATGGCTGGGTTGATGATTGCTTTCTTCCGTCACCGCAAATGGTTTTAGTTATCGAAAAAAAAGAGTTAATGGGATTCCCATTAACTCTTATTATTTTTATTTCCATTCGGTGACTTTGGTGATGATTGATTTGACTATTCCTAGAACGGAATTCATTTCCTGAATAGATGCGAATTCATAAG
>CAYZPL010000033.1:0-8711 GCA_964480415.1 uncultured Candidatus Izemoplasmatales bacterium | reverse complement strand
CACATTCGAACCCACTGCCATACTTTCCGGTCCATAGACTTCGAAACTATAGAAGCTGTATCCGTACTGGGTAGCTCTTGAAACACCTTGGAACCTGACATACTCAGTTTCGATGAATGTCGGGAAGGTGATCGTGTCCGTTGTCTGCTGGGTGTTAGTGACATCAGCTACTGTAGTCCAATGGACTGCGTCGTTCGACATTTGGATCTTATATTCGGTCGCATAAGCCGCTTCCCAATCGATGACTACTTTGCCGACTTTTTCTATTGATCCCAGATCAACATAGAAAAAGGCGTTGTCGTCCGCTTGAGCAGCGTATCTCGTACTAGGATTCCCGTCGACCGCGTTGATATTGTAGTTTGTATCCGTATTCGGAGTGGAAACAACTCTGCGGTTAACTGCCAGATCCACACCGTAATTGACGGTGGCAGGCGGCGTGGTATCCGCTACTATCTTCTGCGGCGGAAAACTTATAAAAGCTACGGCCGCTATCATGATTATTATAAAAACTTTCTTCATATATAATCTCCTTATCATTGATTCACATCAACGTGTAATATTTCTGTCAGATAAACATAAGCGTATAACGAACAAGGCCAAGTGAAGAAATCCCTTGTATATTGACTAGGATCATTGGCGTTGAACGCTTCATGCATCACGTAGGTTCCGGCTGTCGTATTCGTCATATACTGAACACATTGGTCGATTTCAGTCTGACTGGTGCTTGTGATCGCCTGCATCGCAATCGACATATGCCAAGGCGCTTGGACACCGCCCAGATCCTGATGCGGGTCGCCAATACCTGAAGCATAGGTTCCTGTATAGTAATACGGATTATTGGAACTCAGGATGAAAGCTCTTGTGTTTTGATATGTTTGGTCGGTCACATTGCAGAATCCGAGCCAAGGTGCCGATAACAGGCTTGGGATGTTGGCGATGTCGACCAAAAGTTTTTGATCTGAACTGTCGGGATCGCTGTTGAAACCTGTCGTCTCGTAAACATAGATTTTACCGTATGTCGGATCGTTGTAGGTTCCATATGTTTCAATCGCAGCTCTTACCGAAGTCGCCATGTCTCCTGCTTCCGTTGCAATTGTCGGATCATTCAATACGTTCGTGAAGATGTTCTGGATTCTTTCCAAAGTCGCAACGGCGAACATGTTATCCGGAATGTTGTATTTGTAATATGCGACATCGTCAGACGGACGGTATGCCGTCCAGATCAGACCCGAACTTGTGTTGATCGCATTCGATCCGACACTGAGGTCGTACGAGTTCGTGATCGCATAATTCGTATCGCTGTGGTTTCTTTCGGCGGTGAAAGTGCTAAGTATCGTATTTACCGTCATCACGAAGAAGATATCGAAGATCGAATCGTCTCCCGTGATTTTATAATACTGGTCCGCCAGCCAGATCGGATAACAGAGCGAATCGATCTCGAATTTACGCTCGTATACCGAACCGTCCCTGTTGAAGGCGTTGGCGTACGGATCCCTTCTGATATATTCCAGTTGCAACTTTATCAAACCTTTGACCATGTTCTTGACATCGGGATCCATATTCATGAACTGCAAGTAAGGAAGCACCTGAGCACTGGAATCCCTGAGCCACATCGCGTCGATGTCGCCTGTCGAGATGAAGGTCATGCCGTTATTGAAATAGTTCATGACGCTTGGCCATGTGCCTTTGTCGTTTGTAACACCGTCAAGTGTCGCATAGAACGTCTTTTGGAAGGTAAGTTGCGTCGTTTGGTCGGTGATGGTGCTGATCTCGTTGTTGACGAAAGTTCTCATCGCCTGATACTGCGGATCAGTATTGATCGGTACCAAAAGATTGACTGCCATCTGGTCGGTTACCATCGGCAAGGTATCGTAATAGGTCACGATAGCCGCGATTGTGAGCAATCCCCAATCGCCTCTGGAATTGTCCACGAATTCCAGATAGATGTCTTTGCCTTGGTATTTGGTCAGATCGACATAATAGAGATGTGTGTTCTCCCCGTCAGTTTCCACCCATCTGTCGCTGTAGGTCCTGAAGATCTCCTCATTGGTTCCCACAAGCTTGATCGAAAGATATGTAAGATCCGGATGTTTCGTGGCTCCGAGTCTAAAAGACATGATGTCTTCTCCTCCGACTTTGAAAGCCGACGACCTCAAGATTCCGACACTGCTTTCGTTAGGTCTGTTGCTCAAGGTCAGACTGTCGTTTATGTCTGATGCGAGGAAACTTGTAGGTTCTCCGATAACGGTCCAGTGATCCAAAGTCTTGGAACTGAAATCGCCGTTAGGCAATTGGTAAGGTGTAGTAGCCGCGGATGTAAAGACCGGTTTGATATCGGTTGCCAAGGTGTAATCAGGCAAATCGCCAGTGGTGTTATAAAAGGTTTGAAAACTGTCGAAAGTCAGATAACCGTAAAACTGTGTCGAATTGTCCACGATCAGGATATAGACGGTTCTGCCGATATCGTTTTGCAGATTGGCGTTATAGCCGTGCATTGCGGCTTCATCGTTACCGTTCAAATAACTTGAGTAATCGCTTATGTTGAAATCCTGATTTCCAAATCTGTACAATTCGTTGCCGGTTGCGGAATCGACGATCGAGACATAGGTAAGTCCTTCATTGTACCCTGCACCCAGTTTGAAACTGATGTAACCCACTCCGCCTATGACAAAGTCGGTGGAACGCATTTCTCCGGTTCCGGCTTCGTTATAGATGCCGAACAGGTAGTTCCCGTCTTTGTTATAGGTTGTATTGCTATTGACGAATGCATCACTAGTCACACCGCTGTCCGAGAAAGCATTTCCGGACAGGATGGTCCAACCGTTCAAGTTTCCGGTCTCAAATCCGCCATTTTGTATCTGATAAGCTTCGCCGCCTGTCGGCAGCGTGGAGGAATTTGTCGTCGTAATTGTTGTTGTCGATGTTGTTCCTGTGGTTGTTGTGGTTCCTGTGGTTGTTGTGGTTCCTGTGGTTGTTGTGGTTCCTGTGGTTGTAGTCGTGGTGCCTGTTGTATTTGATGTGGTTCCTGTTGTGGTAGTTGTATTCGAAGTTGTACCAGTCGTTGTACCGGTCGTTGTACCGGTCGTATTATTAGTAGTTGTATTTAATGTCGTTGTGGTTGTTGGATTTGTCGATCCTGTGGTTACGGTTGTTGTGGTAGTCGTTCCTCCACAGCCAACAACGGCTGTCATCAATAGCCCTATCATTACGAATATGAAGATTTTCTTGAAATTGGTCTTAATCATATTATCCTCTTAATAATTCAAGTTGACAGCCATCTGGCTGTAGTCGAATATCGGTTTGGTCTCATAGAACGTATTGATGTTGCTTACGAAGATCGTATCCCATGAACTTGTGCCGTTGTCCACTATTTCAAAATAAAGATCTTTACCTAGATAGGCGGACAAGTCAATATAATATAGCACGTTAGTGGTGCCGTTATGGTAAATGTTTGCGAATCTGAACACTTCTTCGTTGGTTCCCGATTCTCTGATCGATACAAATGTATCCTTATCAAATTTTGTTCCCTGCGCTGCCGCCAGATCCATTGTGACAATACCACTGCCGTCGACTAAGAAGAGACTTGATCTGATCAGTCCTCTCGAACCGTCACCGTTAAGATTGCTCTTAAGTGTGCCGTTATCGACCCAGAAAGTGCTTTGGGCATTATCGATGTAACCAAAACCGTTTTGGGATACTGTCCAATAGTCGAGTCCTTGACTGAAATCTTCGTTGACAAGTTCGTTGGTAACATATGTCTGGTCGAATGTAGGCATGATGTTTGTTGCTTCAAGTGCACCTGCGGGAATGCTTGTGTTATAGGTGTTGAAACTGTCGAAAATCAGATAGTCATAGTCTTTACCGCCGTAATCGTATACCTCTATATAAAGCGATTTACCAAGATAATCCGATAAGTCGGCATAATAGAAGTTGAGATTGACCGAAACTCCTGTAGTATTACTTGTTATGAAGTTGCTTGCGTCAAAATCAAGATTGGCGTATCTGGCGATTTCGGTATTGGTTCCAACTTCTCTTACCGATATGTAGGAGAGGTCGGGATTTATTCCTGCACCAAGCTTGAAACTTATGATTCCTTCACCGCCCAAGATGAAATCGCTGGAACGAAGTGAACCCATCTTCTCGTTTTCAAGACTGGTGTTCGCGCTGCTTGAGTAATCATAACCGAACAGATAGTTGCCGTCAGCGTTGAAAGTGGCTGTGTCCGAACTTGTACTCATCACCAGATCGTTTGTGAAACTCAACAGATCGGTCTCACCCTTGAAAATGGTGCTGGCGGTCCAACCGTCCAGATTGCCCGTCTCGAAACCACCATTGATGATTCTGTATTGTTGGTTCATATCCGGGATGTTCACGAATATGGATTCGGTAGTGTCTATAAGATAAACCGTGAATTCATGGATGCCAGGTAATAAACCTGCCAGGAACAATGCGTCTATCGTAAGATTTCCAGAATCATCCAAATGGTAGTTTCCTTCGGCGATGTTATCGCCTTCAACGGAGACAAAATTATCTAAAGTCAGGTCAAGCGGAAAAACCGCATTATTCATGTCATCGAATGAAAATGTCGCGTGATATTCATCATTAGTGAAACCGGTCGACATTGTCGTGGTTTGTGCACTTGTCGTAGATGTCGATAAAGTAGTTGTTTGTGCATTTGTCGCAGACGTCGATAAGGTAGTGGATGAGGTCGATGTCTGTGATTGGCTCAATGTCGTCTGACCAGATGTCGATGAATTCGATTCAGTTGTGGTTGTGGTACTGCTGCCGCAAGCTGATGCGGCAAGCACAGCCACACATGCAATAATTAACATGAAAAGTTTCTTAATCATTCTGCCTGACCTTTCTATAGCAAAAATTATAGTTGTTCGTATTCCAGGAACGGATCAGTCATTGTCATCCGATACGCTTCGCAATCGGAGACGCCTACGTATATAGATGCTGTGCCGTTATCGTTTCTGATAAGTTCCCCTGGAAATACGACATCAATCAAATCAGATCTTTTCGCTTCACCTTTTGGAAAATCGTTTCTTTCACAGATGATTTTCACAGGTGTGGTTTCATAAGTTTTCGGATTGACGGCGAACGTCATACCGTAGTAATGTCTGACATCGCCCTTGCTCATCGTCGCCACATGTCCCAATACTCCGAGCCAACCATTCTTAAGAATCTTAACCTGATTGGTTCCCGCCCAGGAATCATTGTCCAATTGGTCGGTGAAGAGAGTGGCATCATATAGATAAACCTTGTTTAGCTCTGTGATGTTTTTCGCCTTCAAAATACCGATCCTTCCGAGTTTAGCCTTACCGCCCTGCGGTCTCGAGAAAATGTGTAAATCGCCGTTTTGAACGATTCTAACATCTTTCATCTTGATCGGTGCGATGAAATATCTTGTGATATTTCCAAAGTCGGATGCATCGAATATCGACGTGTGCCAACCATTGATCTGCTTGTTCTCGTCGATGAATATCTCTGTCCCGCCGACATAAAGTTTCTCGTTGATAATGGTATGGAAAGGATCCTGCAACAAAGGAATCCGATGTTCGGTCAACTGATACTTCTCATCACCGATTTCTTCAAAAAATCCGACGAAAGAAAGTTCCGAATCTCTCGCTTCGACCCTTCCTAAAATATACTTCTTTCCCTTCCAAACGAATGGGCAGGAAATATTATAGACATCAAGATCTCCTTGTCCGATGAATTGAATCTTCTTGACATCACAGTCTTTTTTTTCGGTTTTACGGTACTCTTCCAAAAGCCGCTTGAGCAAATTTGACTTCATCATCTAAATCATCCCTTCACTTCAACTCCGGAAACACTTTCCATGAAAGTCTTCTGGATAAATGCGAATAATAATATTTCCGGTATCATACCGAGGATCGCGGCGACAGATACGAGGTTCCATGGAACAACATATGAGCTTGATCCGCTCCTGTACATGTTCTCGAAAATCGTGATGCTGTTGGCCATGACCCAATTCTGCTGCTTAGTGATATATAGTGCCGGACCGTAAAGATCGTTATATGTACCGATAAAATACAGAATTATGACTGTTGCGAACACGTTTTTGTTGATTGGTGCGACTATCTTGAAGAATATCTGCAATTCGCTGTATCCATCCATTCTCGCCGCTTCGATCAGATCCTTCTTCATTCCGAGGAAGAACTGTCTGAACAAGAAGATGACGAATACGTCCGTTGCGAACCATGTGGCAATCCATAATGGTATGTAAGCCACTTCCTTGACACCGGCGTCCACATAGAATTTGTACAACGGGATGTTGAGCAATTCTCCCGGTATCATCATCGTCGCTAGTAACAGGAAGAATATGATATTCTTTTTCGGGAATTTGTAATTGGCGAATCCCCAAGCCGCCATCGAGCAGGTAATCGTCGTGCCCAATGTTTTTAGCACAAAGATAAGCATTGTGTTACCAAACATTCTCAGATAGTTGTATTCCGGATTTCCCAGAACCTGTTTTATATTCGAGAAAAGATAGAACACATGCGTGCTCGGATCGAAAAACTTCTGTGGCCACATCGTGGCCAGAGTCGCAGCCTCATTGAATCCCTTGAATGAAGTGATGACGAGATAGTACATCGGCATCAGTGCGACAAAAGCGAAAAATACTAGTGGTATGTATACCAGATTCTTTTTGAATTTTCTAATGAATCTCTTCCTTCTTCTATCCCTTGACCGTCTTTTTTGGATCTGTATCTGATCCATTGTCATATTGTTTTCCATAGTCTAAATGTCCTTCTGCACATAATACTTGGATAATAGGAAATGCATGCCGGTCAAGGCCAATATGATAAGGAAGAAAATCCACGCCATCGCGGCGGCGTAACCGAGTCTGAACGGCATGTTGAAGGCCGTCATGAACATATAAATCGGGAATAACAGTGTCGAATTCGACGGGAATCCGTTTCCGTTACCCATAACGAACGCCAATGAGAACGACTTCAGACCATCGATCGTAATCAGGATGATGTTGAAGAAAAGCATCGGCGATATCAGTGGTAATGTTATCTTGAAGAATTTTCTCAAAGCCGAAGCTCCTTCAAGATTTGCGATCTCGTAATATTGTTCCGGAACGCGCTTCAACGCCGCCAGGAACACAAGCATCTTGACACCGAATCCGAAAGCGCTGATGATGATCATCGTATAAAGCGCGGAATCCGGAGTTACATACCAGTTAGGCAGATTATGGAATCCCAACTTTGTAAGAAACTCGTTAAGGAAACCGGTATTCGGATTGAAGATGTTCTTATATACCGCACCAACCGCAAACGCAGGAATGATGAACGGTATGAAATAGATCGTACGGAAGATGCCGATACCTTTTATCTTCTGGTTCAGAAGTATCGCCATCAACATCGACGTCACTAATACCAGCACACCGCTTCCGGCGGCGAATATCAGTGACTGGTAGATCGATTTCTTGAACAAAGGATCGATCGTCAAAGCGTTCATGTAGTTCTCCAAACCTACGAAACTGCCTTTGGCGAAGATCGTGGTGTTGGAAAAACTCAGTGTGAAAGTTCTGATGATCGGATACAGATAAAACAGCAGGAAACCGAGCATGGCTATTCCACTGAACATCAGAAAATATTTATATTCCTTGTTATAGTTCTTCTTGAAGGTTTCTCGTTTTATCTGATTCATACTTCTCCTTGTCTGTTAATCTCCGTAAAGATCGTAATAATATTTGTCCACGTTTGTTTTGATATTGGTCAAAACCTTAGTGACATCGGTCTCTGAACCTCTGCCTGTGTACATGAGTTTATAAAGTTCCGTCATCACCATCTGATCCATGACTTTCTGGAAGTCCATCTCATCAGGTAATGTCAAAGCGATCGACATCGCTTGGAAAACCGCATTGATATTTATCGATTTCTGTTCTGATGCCGGAAGACTTTCGATAAGTTGCTGCATGTTCTTCAAGGCTCCGACCTTATCGTATTTGTACATCTCGAGGGCACCCTTGTCCCCGGTCCACATCTTGAGGAACGCGAAAGCGTTCGTGATGTTTTTGCTTCTGACCGAGATACCGAATGCGTCGGCTGAGATCTCTCCGCCTCTAGCGTCAGGTTTACCAACTGGTGTTGGAAGCACTTGGACGTCCCAATTGAGTCCTAAAGCATCATAACTGTACCAATCGCCCATGTGGCCGCCGAAGATCATCGCCACGTTGCCATTGACAAATGAGAACGGGCCTGTGGCTTGAATGGCGTTCGGTGCGAATTTCTGTGTATCGTCCCCCATCGATTTGTTGACGAAGAACTGAGTGGCTGCTACTGCTTCAGGAGATGTTATCGCTAAGACGTGGTCATTGGTTCCCGGTTGGTAGAACGTACCGCCCATCTGACGGACATAAACCAACCATTCACCCCACCAGGTAAGTTGCACTTCGGCACCGAACTGCGTATAGACTCTGCTGTCGCCGGTACCTGTGTATTTTGTGAGAACGACTCCGGCTTTCTGATAATCCGCATAGGTCCAATCGGGCTGAGGATAGACACTGTCTATCGGTCCAAGTCCCAAAGCGGTTCTCAGTTCGGCCGCTGATGCGTCGAACTCGACATCGGAGACGACCCACGGCGGGACGAGGCCCAGGGCAACCTGGAAGAGGGCGTTGGTGTGCATGTCCCAACGCTACGTGCGAGGCCCGACAGGTCAGGCTCGAACCCACT
>CAYZPL010000032.1:0-8867 GCA_964480415.1 uncultured Candidatus Izemoplasmatales bacterium | reverse complement strand
ACGGTTTCAATGTCGATCTCGACAATACTAATTCCGTTCTGGCTTTGAAGAAGATGACAGAACTTTACACGATCTATTCACTCAATCCGACTGTGACTTCATTCTACAATGAATTCCGATTGGGTCTATCACCGATCGGAGTCGCAGATTTCGGAATGTACATACTGCTTCAAAACGCAGCACCTGATATCAAAGGTTTATGGAAAATAGCACCGATGCCTGGAGTAATGCAAACCGATGGTACCGTCAATCGTTCCGCACCTGGGGCTCAAACCGCAAACATGATTTTCAAGAACACGAAGATGAAAGCTGAGAGCTGGAAGTTCTTGCAGTGGTGGAGTTCAACAAAGACGCAAGTTCAATACGAGAATCTGCTTTTATCGACGTTAGGTACCGAATATATGTGGAACAGCGCCAATACTGATGCCTTCAAAGCCCTAAACATCAATCCAGGGGATTTGAATATCATCTTAAACCAATGGGCAGACCTGCGCGAACTGCCGAAAGTACCAGGTTCATATCAGGTGGAACTCGAGATATCGAATATTTGGAACGCCGTTGTCCTGAACAGGGAGAACATGCGCGTGCTTTTAAACGACGCGATTATCAGTATGGACAACGAGATCCACAAGAAGATGGCGGAATTCGGATATATGGATAAACAAGGAAATATCCTGCAGCCGTATTATCTGGCATCCACGTCCACAATAGACAAGTGGAAGGCGGGTGATTCAAGTGGCTGATACCTTTCTTAACCGTTTGAGACGCAAATCAAAAGTCGCTAGCAACCACAAGAATATCGCTTATCTGTTCGTACTTCCATATGTGGTCATGTTCACGATTTTCATTGTCGTTCCGGTGATTATGGCGATACTTTTGTCATTCACGTATTTTGATACAGTGAGACCGCCGACATGGGTAGGTTTCTCAAATTACATCAATTTATTGACCGATGATCCGGTGTTCATGCAACATGTGTTGCCTAACACCATAAAATACGCGATCGTCGTCGGACCAGGCGGGTACATCTTATCCTTCCTTTTGGCGTGGACCCTCGCACAACTCACACCGAGAGTGAGAACGCTCTTCGCCCTTATCATCTATTCACCTTCATTAACGGCAGGAATCACGATGACCGTATTATGGCGAGTCATTTTCTCCGGTGACAATTCCGGTTACATCAACGGATTCCTTATAAAACTGGGACTTATAACCGAACCGATCGTGTTCTTGCAGTCGCAGCAATTGTTACTATTGATCATGATCATCGTAACGCTTTGGTCTTCGATGGGAGTCGGCTTCTTAGCGATACTCGCCGGTATCCTGAATGTCGACCAGGAGATGTACGAAGCGGCTTATATCGACGGTATAAAGAATAAATTCCAGGAGATGATCTACATCACCATTCCTTCAATCAAACCGCAGATGCTTTTCGGTGCGGTCATGTCGATTGTGGGAACCTTCGCCTCCGCAGGTGTAGGGGTGGCGTTGTCCGGCAGCAACCCGACGCCACAGTATGCCGGACAATTAATCGTTAATCATATCGAATACTACGGATTCTTCAAATATGAGATGGGATATGCAGCTGCAGTCTCCGTGGTATTACTAGTCGGAATATACTTGTTGAGCCGTCTGGCTTACAAGCTGTTCGGGAGCAAAGACTGATGGCTAGAAGAAGACAGAAATTTCTCGGTACGAAAATCAACCCATCTCGATACAATCGTAGCCAACTCAAATATATCATCATTCTTACACCGGTATTGTTGTTCATGACACTGCCGCTGATATATATCTTTAACTATGCTTTCAAACCGCTCGAAGAATTGTTTTATTATCCGCCAAGATTCTTCGTCCGGAGATTCACCTTGCAGAACTTCGTCAGACTGTTCTCCGTGACCGGCTCTTCAGGAATACCGATGAGCAGGTACTTGTTCAATTCGATCGTCGTGACAGTTCTTGTCATAGTCGCTTCTGTAATCATTTCCACTTTGGCGGGATACGCACTATCGAAACTAGAATTCAAAGGCAAGAGATTCATGAACAAAGTCAATACACTGGCTTTGATGTTTGTTGGTATCGCCGTTATGATTCCAAGATACCTTGTCATCGAAAAACTGGGATTGATTGATAATTTCTTTGTCCACATATTGCCATATCTGGCCGTTCCTGTCGGGCTGTTTTTGATCAAACAATTTATCGATCAAGTACCGAACGAATTACTGGAAGCCGCAAGGATTGACGGAGCCAGTGAATTCCAGATCTATTGGCGCGTGGTGATTCCTTTGATCAAACCGGCGATTGCGACAGTCGTCATCTTGGCATTCCAGACGGTCTGGAATTCGGCCGATACTTCTGCAACATATATAAATAATGACGCCCTTAAAACCTTTGCGTTCTATATGAACACGCTAACGGCCAACACCAACGGTGTAGCCGGTCAGGGAATGGCAGCCGCGGCGTCGCTTATCATGTTCCTTCCGAATCTTGTCATCTTCATCGTCATGCAGAGCAAAGTGATGGATACGATGGCTCAGTCAGGAATCAAGTAGGTGATATCATGAGAAAAATCGTAATTTCATTTATGTTGTTCATGATATTGTCTCTAGGATTCGCATTGTCAAAAGTCACCGCGGATACAAGTTTCTACAAGAACGATTATCCTTATAATACATTCACCGTGGATTATGAAGGCAATCTGACTCCTACACAGACCGCCTATGTGCCGGTAGGGATCCTGAACAGAAACGTTTCATTCTCCAACCCGCAAGATCTTTATATTAAGAATGACCTTGTCTATGTCGCCGATACAGGAAACAGCCGCATTGCCGTTTTGGATTATGCCGGAAATCTTGTGAGAGAGATCGGCGTCGGAGACCTTGGACAACCGACTGGAGTATTCGTCAGTGATACCGGTTTTGTCTACGTCGCCGACAAACAGAAGAAGTTGGTCTTCAAATACACGCTTGATGGAACATTGGTCACGCAATACGGTCGTCCGACCGAACCGCTTTTCGGTTTGGACTCTCCATACACACCGATCAAGGTTGTCGTCGGCAGTGGCGAAAACATCTATATCATCGGTGACGGCTCAACCAGTGGAGTCATCCAACTCAACTACGACGGTTCGTTCCTCGGTTATTTCGGAGTGAATCTGTCCCAGAAATCAGTTATTCAGAAAATCGCAGACATCTTTGTAAAACCTGGTCAATACGCAAGTACGGCACCACCATCACCGACTAACATCGCCATCAACAGCCAATCTTTGGTTTACACTTCGACACCTAATACCGAGACTGCGCTCAAGAAACTTGATGTCAATGGTGAAAATATTCTGACTGCGACCAATTATGATCCTGAGCATAATGTGGTGGACCTTTCAGTGAACGACCTCGGTTACCTATATGCCATCTATGACGATGGCATGACCGTAGAATATGATCCGGACGGAAATCTTTTGTTCGCCTTCAACATCCTGGCCAGCAATTCGAATATATTGGGGCTGATCCAGACGCCTTCAGGAATCCAGGTCGACCAGTACAACAATATTTTCCTTCTCGACCAAGGAAAATCCGAAGTCATCGTATATCAGCCAACAGCCTTCACAAAACTAGTCCATGAAGCCATCGATTATTATGACAGCGGCGACTATACGAATTCCACACTCAAATTCGAAGATATTCTGAAACAGAACGACAATTTCGCATTGGCGCACAGCGCCTTGGGAAAATCCTTCTATCAGGATATGAACTATTCACAAGCATTAACAGAATATTATAAGGCCAACAATGTCGACGGTTATTCCAACACCTATTGGAAGATGCGCGATATCTGGCTTACGGATAATCTCAATTTTGTGTTCTATATCTTCCTTGCATTGATGGTGATATCCATCACTGTGAAGCAGTTGAATAAAAGAACCAAGGTTTTCGCAAATATCAATTATCGATATGCCGAGTTCAAAAAGAAACCAAGTGTCAGAAGATACACCCTGATCTTCTCGATCTTGAGGCATCCTATCGATTCTTACTATGAAATCAAGCGGGAGAAACGGGCAAACCTGAAATCCGCTTCCGTGATGTTGTTCATCTTGTTTGTGGAATATCTGTTATATCTGCATTTTACCGGATATATCTTCAATCACAGCACGAGTGCTATCCACATTGGCGTTGAAGTGGCCAAATTCTTCGGAGTTGTGCTCCTCTTCATCTTCTCCAATTATCTGATCGCAACTCTGTTCAACGGAGAAGGATGGCTGAAGGATGTCTATATTGCCATAATCTATGCTTTGGCACCATTTATGGTTTTCCTGCCTTTCTATGTAATCCTAAGCAATTTCCTGACTTTGAACGAAGCCATTATTCTGAATTTGTTCTCGCTCTTCATGTTCATATACGCATTCATTCTTGTCTTTCTCGCCGTCAGGGAGATTCACAATTATGAAATCGGCGAGACGTTCAAAAACCTGTTGCTTACGATTTTCGTGATGTTGATAATCGTTCTGATCGGTTTCATTATCTATGTTTTCGGATCACAACTATATAATTTCCTGGTTTCGCTAATCAAGGAGGTGTTCTTCCGTGTCTTCGGTTAATCTAAAAAAAATCATCCTGATCGGCTTACTAGCCATAACAGGATTCTTAACCATCCATGTCATAGCAAGCACCTCGCAACAATTGTCTGCACCTGACACTTTGCCACAGCAGAGCAACATCCTTGACAACACCTATCTTTCCAGCAACCAGTTCACCCAGTCTGACGATCTGACGACTGTGGATAATTTCCTGACTGTTCCAAGCACCTATATACTGATTGGTGAGAACCAGTATTACAAACTCTATATGGAGCAAGGAACATACGCCATCCGCGTGGTCAACAAGGCGGACGGCTTCATCTACGGTTCCAGCATGGGAACCAAAGACGAGGATCTGCCATATTTCAATACCAAATGGGAACAGATTGTCAATTCCTGTGTCAATATCCAATATTATTCATATAACGACACGAACGGAGTCTATGCGACAATCAACGAGAATATTCTCGAGAATCCGGATTCGACCACGACATACAAAACGATTCAAAACGGTTTTTCCGCAGATCTCTACTTTGCGACTTCGGGAATTTCACTTTCTTTGGAAGTATATTTGGATAATGACTATCTTGTGGTCAAGGTACCTAACAGCTCCATTCATGAGGGAGATACCTATAAACTAAGAAGCATCGACATCTATTCCTTCCTTGGCGCAGTTTACGGCGACTCGGTTCCGGGATACATAATGGTTCCCGACGGTCCTGGGGCACTGATCAGATATCAAGCAATCGATGTCAACAAGGATATCTATCAATTCAAATATTACGGTCAGGATCCAGCGGTCCAGATATTGTCTAACAGTACCGAACCGACATTGGCGTTTCCGGTTTACGGCATGATAGAAGGCATCAACCAGCACGGTTTCATCTCGATCATTCAAAGCGGAGCTGAATTCGCTTCACTCGTCGTGTCACCGGCAAAGAAGAATCTGAAATATTATTATTCCTACAATGAGTTCAAATACCGCAACCTCTATCAGACACCTTTGTCACAATCTGATGCCGAAGCCGATACGGGAAAACTCGTGATCGAGAAAAACATCAATAGTTGCGATATCGTCATGAAATACAAATTCCTTTCAGGCAATCAAGCAAATTATGTTGGTATGGCCGACGCATATCGTACCTATTTATTGGATTCAAATCTGATGACACCGGATATTACATCTTCCCAAAATATGAGCATTCTTCTTGATTCAATCGGATCGGAGAAGAAGAGCGGCTTCATCTTCAGCCAGTATATCGAAATGACCACGATCCAGCAATTGCAGGATATCGTCCAACAATTGGTGGCAGACGGCATCGATCCGCTCACAATTTACAAGGGATATACAGGTAGCGGGTTCACGAGCTCAGGCCTTGTGGAAAAGAGCGTCTCCAACAAACTTGGAGGAAACAAGGCGCTTGAAGATCTGATAAAGTCAATGGCGCAAGAAAACCTGAAACTGTATTTATATACCGACCCGATGTCAGTCTATGCCGACGGCAGATTCAATATGTATAACGACATCTCGAGAAGGATCAACGACAGTCTGCTTATGGAGGAAGGTTATACCAAAAATCTATATTTCACCAATGCCAAGACTTTGATCGCATCCATGAATCAGACGATGAAGAATCTGGAAAACCTGAACGAAACGAATTATGCGATCGGTAATATCGGAAATACCATTTATTCCGACTACAACAACACCAATGATCCGATGGACAGAAGCGAGTATCGTGATGCGCTCACAAGCTATCTGGACGGTGTTTCGAACAACCTGCTTCTATATCAGGCCAACGATTACATGCTCAAATACACTGATTCATATCTGATCACACCGATGACCTCGATGCGATATCGGATCTATACCGACACAGTGCCGTTTTTGCCATATGTCTTAAGTGGCGTCATGGATAAATACTCACCATATCAGAACTTCATTTCCGGTTCCAAGGTGGAACTGTTGAAGATGATCGATTATGGTATCTATCCGTCATATCTGATCACCAGTCAATCGGCATACGAATTGCAGAAGACGGAATTGCAAGCGATATATTCATCATCGTTCTCTACTTGGGAGGGACGGATCAAATCCGATTGCGATTTCTTGAAAAACGGTCTTTCGGCGATCTCCGGAGCTTATGTTAAAGCAAGATCTCAGGAAGCACTTGGAGTTTATAAAATCACTTATAGCAACAATGTCACGATTTATGTCAACTATACAAACGATACGGTGAACGTCGACAGTCAAAGTCTCGACGCATTGTCATACAAGGTGGTGACGTGATATGCGTAAACCACTGAAAAGGGCGACCAGAAACAATCTCGTAGCTTGGTCATTCCTCTCGATATGGGCGATAGGCTTCTTAGTGTTCACGATGATACCTCTTGCACAATCGCTCTATTACAGCATGTCGCATGTGGTTTTGAGCGGCGAGGGCATCCAGGTGACATTTGTCGGATTCGCCAATTACAAACAAGTCTTTTCAAGTTCTGAAGGGTTCAACTTCTTGAGATCCGTCAGCGACTTCGCAATCGAATTGTTGTTCAAAGTACCGATAATCACAGTTTTCTCAATCATAATCGCCGTGATGCTCAACAAGAACATCAGAGGCAAAGGATTTTTCAGGGCGATATACTTTTTGCCGGTCATCATCGCATCAGGACCTGTCATCAGTCAACTGACCAATCAGGGTGCCGCGACGATACCGATCATCCAACAATTGGGAATCATCAGTTTCATAAACAACACGTTCACCCCAGCTTTGGCAAGACCGATAGCGAATATCTTTTCGGAACTGATTGTGATCCTCTGGTTCTCAGGCGTGCAGATATTGCTGTTCATCGCCGCATTGCAGAAGATCGATCGATCAATCTATGAAGCAGCGATGATCGACGGAGCCGGACCGTGGGAAGCTTTTTGGAAGATAACCGTGCCGGGACTCAAGTCAATGACTTTGGTCTCAGTGGTGTTTACAATCATCAATCTGGCGACTTTCTCTGAAAATGCCGCTATTCAACATATCAAGAAGAATATGTTCGCGCTAGCGACAGGCTTCGGATTTTCATCAGCGATTGCTTGGCTTTACTTCATCGCACTCGCCATCATTCTAGGAGTATTCTATTTCATTTTCTGGGCTGCGACCCATGAAAGGAGTGGATACCGATGAAAAAGGAAACGGTTCAAAGAATCAAGCATAAGCTTCTCGGTAACAATATGATGGAAGGAATCGTGGGAAAAACCGCAATCTATCTGTTGCTGTCGATTGTTGGATTCATCTATGTCTATCCGATTATCAACATGTTCTCATATTCAATCAAGGATTTGTCAGACCTGGTCAATCCGGCTGTCAGATGGATACCTACCAAAATCTATTTGGAGAACTACAGAACCAGTTTCATAGTGCTAGATTACGGTAAGACATTACTTTTCAGTCTGGCAGTGACGCTTGTCCCTGCGATCCTCCAAACCATCACAACAAGTTTCGCCGGTTACGGTTTGGCGAAATTCAAGATACGGGGCAAAGTCATCTTATTCATCATCATCCTGATGACTTACCTGGTGCCGATACAAGTCTATATGATTCCTAGATACGTCCTTTTCAACAAACTGGGAATTTTGGACAGTGCATGGGCGATCATCTTCCCGGCGACTTTCGGTCAGGGATTATCCTCGGCGATCTTCATTCTGATATTCTATCAGTTCTTCAGGATGCAGCCGAAAGCTTTGGATGAATCCGCGGAGATCGACGGAGCCAGCCCATATCAGATATTCACTAAAATCGGAGTACCGCTCGCGTCTCCAGCTTATATAACCGCATTCCTTTTCTCTTTTGTATGGTATTGGAATGAGACTTATATATCATCACTTTTCATAGGAACTAATCTCTACACTTTGCAATTGAAACTGCTTAACTTTCAATCGCAGTTCGCACTGTCTTCGGGTCTTAGCCAACAGGCTGTCAACGAGGCGATCAAGTACAGTGCGACCATCTTGATAATCTTACCGGTGCTGATCGTGTATATCATCATGCAGAAATGGTTCGTCGAAGGTATCGACAGAACCGGAATCACCGGTGAATAGGAGGCTATATGTCAAAAAAATCATTATTATTCTTTATCGTAATATTCATAACAATCGGTTTGGTCGGATGCGGAAACATTTCGACTACTTCACAAGCGACTACCTCGACAAGTAATCAGACGACGTCGCTAACCACTACTCAAACGACACAGATGACGACAACCACGAGCAGTGCTATTCCAACGACCAATACGACAACCACGAGCAGTG
>CAYZPL010000031.1:7088-8877 GCA_964480415.1 uncultured Candidatus Izemoplasmatales bacterium | reverse complement strand
AAACGTATGGAAGAATTAGTTGACGAACTTGAGGTTGTCATTAATTCTTAACTGTGATATAATTTATTCAAATCTATGATATGGAATAGTAATCCGTCTCAAGCTTTCAAGAGAAAAGATGGTTGGTGCGAATCTTTAGGAGAAACGGATGAATGGACCATTGAGAGATGCCAATAACATCCGTTTATCCCGCGTTAAGGGGTCAAAGTGCTAGTTATTTACTAGAACCAAGGTGGTACCACGGTTAATCAGATCGCCCTTTTTTAAAGGGCGATTTTTATATTTTCAAGGAGGAATAATCATGAAAAGAATCGTATCGGGAATCAAACCTACAGGTGTTCTTACACTTGGAAACTATATCGGAGCGATAAAGAGATTTGTTCAGCTCCAACAGAAAATGAAAGAAGACGAGTTCTTCTTGTTTGTGGCTGACATGCATGCCATTACCGTAAAACAAGTGCCCAGCGAATTGAGGAAGAGGACTCTAGATGTAGCCGCCATGTATCTGGCATGCGGTCTTGACAAAGAAAGAACGACGCTATTCATCCAATCGGAAATAAAAGAACAGGTCGAACTCGGTTACATTTTGCAGTGCTACACCTATATGGGCGAATTGGAAAGGATGACACAATTCAAAGACAAATCTGCAAAGAAGGATGTTTCGATCACATCAGCCTTATTCACATATCCGACATTGATGGCAGCGGACATCATCGTCTACGATGCCGACTATGTGCCTGTCGGCGATGACCAGAAACAACATCTCGAACTATCAAGAACAATCGCTCAGCGCTTCAACAATCTCTACGGTGATTTTTTCACTGTACCGGAACCGCTCATACCTGAAGTCGGCGCAAGGATCATGGATCTCCAAAATCCCGATAAGAAAATGTCCAAATCCGACCAGGATGATACCGATAAAGGCTACATTACATTGTTCGATGATGCCAATACGATCAGAAGAAAAATAAGATCGGCTGTAACGGATTCATTAGGTGTCATAAAATACGACCCGGAAAACCAGAAAGGTTTAGCCAATCTTTTGAATATCTTCGCAAGCATCACCGACAGAACGATCGAAGATATCGTTGATGAATTCAAGGATTCCAACTATAAAGAATTCAAAGAAGCTTTGGGCGAGGCCGTCGTAAAGGTTCTGATACCGATCCAGGAAAAATACAAAGAAATAATCAAATCGGACGAATTACAGAAAATTCTTGACAGAGGCAGGAACATCGCGACTGATTATGCCTTCAAGAAAATGCTTAAATGCAAGCGAAAGATCGGTTTGGGTAGAAAATAATTTTTTCATCTTATAAATAGAAAAGCAGCCGATCCAAAAAGAAATCGGCTGCTTTTCATTAAATCGCAAACTTAATAATACTTATTCTATCTTACCCTTCAATAAGTCTAATTAAAGAAAGAAGCATATATTCTATGCTAGCTTCACTTCATTTCATTGATTTCATTGACCACTCTGGTGATTGCTTTGTACGCTTCATCCTCATCCTTGCCATTGAAAGTGATCTGAATGGTTTTATTTGCTGGGACACCGAGAGACATCACTCCCATGATCGACTTAAGATTGACTTTCCTTTCCCCATACTGAATAATCATTTCCGATTGGAAATTGTTAGCTCTAGAAACCATTCTGGTAGCCGGTCTCGCATGCAATCCATTGACATAAGTTATCTTATACTTTCCAACAATCATATTGAGCCTCCATCTATTTAGAATTTATTCGTTCCAACAAGTTGTCCGAAGGTAACGGAAACAAGAACTTGACTTG
>CAYZPL010000031.1:0-7078 GCA_964480415.1 uncultured Candidatus Izemoplasmatales bacterium | reverse complement strand
CCGTCACGAAAATTCCTGTTGCTCCTAATTCCTTGATGCCTTCCAGTCGACATTTATCCACGTCGACAACTGAAAATTTCAGCCTGGCTCCATCTTTCGCTGCAGAAACCAGATTGTCAAGACCTCCGAAACAAGCAATTACTTTTTCCATCGTTTCTTCATCCATTTCGCTGGTTTCGGTCTTTTTATGCCTTGTGAAAAATGAGATTGCGAATCCAATCACAACTATCGCAATCAGTAGAATCCACCAATAATTTTGTGTGAACCAGGTTGAGCTTAGCAAGTAAATATTATCGATTTGTGACATGGCTTCACCTCGGTATTATTGTAACATACTTTTTTTAAGTTTGCATATTACTTGCAAAAAAATACAATAATTTTTTATTTCATTGAAAAAAACCAATATATATAATATAATTTTTATTTGTGAGGAAGTGAATGATAAATGGTAATTGAAGCAATAATCGAAATCCCGATGGGGACCCAGAACAAATATGAGGTTGACAAAAAGAAAAACAGAATCAAACTCAACAGAGTGCTTTATTCAAAGATGACATATCCGGCAGAATACGGATTCATCGAAGAGACGCTTGCGGAAGACGGAGATCCTCTTGATATCTTGGTACTTGCGACAACGAAAACTTTTCCAGGATGTATAGTGGATGCCAGAGTCATCGGTTATCTCGACATGTACGATTCCGGTGAACATGATCAGAAAATCATCGCTGTAGTCGACGCTGATCCAAGATTCGAAGACATCGAAGACATTTCCGACATCAAGGAACTGCAGTTGCGCGAAATCAAACTATTCTTTAGAAATTACAAGATTCTGGAACCGGGTCATCACGTTGAAGTCAGGGAGTACTATCCTAAGAAAGATGCTATCGAGTTGATCACAAGATTTCAAAAAGCTTACAAGGATGAGAAACGCAATAAATAGACAAACGAGAAATCTTCGCGATTTCTCTTTTTTATGTTATAATAACATTATCTTAAGAACAACACACTAAATCCTAATCAAAGCTGGTGATCTCATGTATAAAATAGCTAGAACTACATTCGCTACCGATGAACTTAGTATCAAGAACAACAAGATACAAATGGGTAATTTCAAACTGATTCCGAATCTGAAACGTGAGATCGGCAAGATCAAGGACATGGTCTATTTCTGCCGTCTAGTTCTTGACGTCAAAGACACTCCGGAGAACAGATTTCCGGTCGATGTCCATATCGTGTTTGTCGGCATCTTCGAATTCAAGGAGATGTCCAGCGAAAACGAAGTCTACTCATTCCTGAAAAAGGACGCTGTGCATTCGATGTATCCATACTTGAGATCGATGCTCACAAGTCTTTCGGTCACGGCTTTGCTACCGCCGATTTTATTACCAATTGTCGACGATACGAAAATCTTTCCTGAAGAGACCTACACGATTATCAATTAATCATATAAAACACCCTTTCAACCGAAAGGGTGTTATTTTTATATTTTACCGGATTTTCTCTTCACAAGGTCAATCATAACCAGTGCTCCGCTCAATAGCGCCTCTTCATTAAGCCTGAACTTCGGGTGGTGTAAAAAATACTCCTCGTTTTCAAACCCGACCCCAAGCCATGCCATGGCGCCTTTTCTGAAAATTACATACCTTGAGAAATCTTCGGCTCCCATGGACGGTTTATCCAGGTAGATAAATTTGTCTTCACCGAGCACGCTTTTAGCCGATATTTCGAATTCCTCCGCCGAATCTTCATTGTTTATCAACGCATCGTACCCTTGGACACAAGAAAACTTGTAGTCACCACCATAAGTCGAAGCGATGTTCTTGGCAAGTTTTTTCAATTCTTTTTCGAACATCTGCCGGACTTCCGGAGAAAAGCTTCTGACAGTTCCTTCTAGGTATGCGACTTCTGGAATGATGTTGTGAGTGGTACCTGCTTCCACTTTGGCGATGGTAATCACTCCTGGTTCCAATGGATCTAGTTTTCTGCTCACGATCGTTTGCAACGAAGTGATGAACTCCGCCTGCATGATGATCGGATCGATTCCGGAATGCGGATAAGCCGCATGTGTTCCCTTACCGATGAATGTGATCTTAAGAGTATCGACCGAAGCCAGCGCCTTGCCTTTGTTAATGGCGATAGTACCGGCTGCGAATCCCGGTGTCACATGAAGCGCGAAAAACTCTTCGCAATCATCGACTAGTCCGGATTCGACTATTCCAAGAGCCCCGCCGGGACTTGGTCCTTCCTCTGCTTCCTGAAAAATCAGTTTGACCGTTCCAATCCATTCATTCTTGTTTTCGGAAAGATATTTGGCCACTCCCAGCAACATGCCGGTATGTGCGTCATGACCGCAAGCGTGCATAACACCCGGGTTCTGCGATTGAAATGGCAGTCCCGTTTTTTCTTTTATCGGCAGGGCATCGAAATCAGCTCTTAGACCGATTACCGGTCTTTCTCCGTTGCGGATAATACCAATCAACGAATTTTTTCCTACATGTGGAATACATTCGACACCTAAAGCTTCTAGTTCATTCTGAATATAATCGTGCGTATTGACACATTCGAAACCAAGTTCCGGATGCATGTGCAAATGTCTTCTATGTCTGATGATATATTGTTTCAGGTCATCATTCATATTGTCACACTCCTATCCTTTTGAGGTTTTGAGTTCCAACTTTGTCATATACTTTGCGATGAAGAAACCGGCAACGAACATCAGGATACCGCCTCCAAGCGAAAGCAGATTGTTTCCTAAGAACGTGAACAGGTTTTTATAAATAGGAATTTGTTGGTCGATTGTAGCTGCAGTTGACGGATCCCTGATTTCAAAAAAGATTGCTATTACACTCGCGATAATGAAACCGAGTATCGCGAAATAAGTTTGTTTAGGATAAGTTTTTAAAGCCTTTTCGATAATACGACTGAAAATGATTATTCCGGCCGCGGCACCGATTGCGAACGGAATCACGACTTCCATATTGTATACGATATCCGAGAAATTTCTCAGATTGCCGACGACATTGGTCACAATCGCGGTATAGTAACCCAAAACCACAAGTAATGCCGAACCGGAAACACCCGGTACAATCATCGTCATCGAAGCCGCCATACCGAGAAAGAAGATCAACACGATATTTCCCGCCGTAATGTCAATATGGGCAATTCCCACCGACTGATTCAATTTGCCGAAAACGATCAAGAGCATCACGAGTCCGAAAGACACAAAAAACGCGAGGATGGAAAATACGTTGATCGGTTTTCCGTCCCTCTGCCCTCTTTGATAGATGTCTTTGGCTCCGCCAATGACCAATCCCATAAAGAACAACAAAACGATCAGAGAATTTTTATCAATCAGCCAACCAAGTAATGATGCCAGCCCCACAACAGCGATTCCGATTCCCAAAAACAGCGGGAACAAAAATGTCACACTCTTTTTGAATTCTTTGAAAATATTACCGATGGCATGAAGCAGTTTTTCATATATACCCAGATACATCGCCAATGTGCCACCGCTTAATCCTGGAATGATAAATGCGATTCCAACTATGAAGCCTTTGATTATTAACGTAAAAAACATATTTTCACCTACTCTATAATTGCATCACCGATCAGGTCGTATTCAAATGTTGTCTTTATTTTGACTTTGACATAATCTCCGATTTCAAGTTTATTTTCCGATTGAAACACGATCATACCATCGATATCGTCCGGTGCGAAAGCATAACTTCTGCCATAGTAGAAATTACTGCCGGCATCATAGGCTTCCACCAGAGTATCATGTACGGTTCCCCGCATTTTTCTGTTCCTTTGTCTGGAAATTTGTTTCTGAAGTTTCATGATTTTGTCAAGCCTTCGTTCCTTGACTTCTTCATCCAATTGTTCCATAAAATCGAAAGAAACAGTTTCTTCTTCCTGAGAATAAGCGAAGACTCCCAATCTATCGAACCCGAAGTCCTTGGTGAAATCATACAATTTCTTGAAATCTTCACCGGTCTCTCCAGGGAAACCGACAATGTATGTGGATCTGATAATGCTTTCCGGAATTTCCCTGCGGATTCTTTCAAGAAGTTCTCTGAGAAATCTTTCGTCTCCTCTTCTGTTCATTCTTGTAAGCACATCTGTCGAGATGTGTTGAATGGGGATATCAAAATAAGGAGCGATTTTTGGATTCGTTTTCATTTCATTTATCAGTTCTTCGGTTATCTCGTCAGGGTATAGATAAAGGCAGCGAAGGAGTTTCAATCCTTTTATCGCGGTTATTTTCCTCATCAACTCAGGCAGAAGACTTTTTCTTTCGGGATTCAGATCTGAACCGTATCTCGTTGTATCCTGTCCTATCAAACTGATTTCTTTCGCACCGTTTTCGACAAGTTTTTCGCATTCGCGAATTATATTATCCATCGGTCGTGAATGGAATCCGCCTCTGATCAATGGAATTGCGCAATATGTACAGCGGTTGTCACAACCTTCGCTGATTTTCACGTAAGGACTGTAAACAGAACCTGTCAATAATCTGTTCTCGTATTTCAATGCTTGGAACTTAAGTCCTTGGTCGCTGAAGACTTCCGCCAATATCAGGTGTAATTTCGGATAATCATCTACGGATATGACTTTATCCACGAATGGCATTTCTTTAAGTATCCTAGCTTTATATCTTTTCGCATAACAACCGGTGACTATCAATTTCTTTCCGTATTGATGCATCTCTTCTATTGTATCGATGGCTTCCTGCTTGGAAGCTTCAATAAAACCACATGTATTTATGAAAATCGCATCCGCGTTATCGGGATCGACGACAATTTCAACTCCAGCTTCGGCCAGTATTGCCAAAATCATTTCAGAATCAACCATATTTTTGGCACATCCTAAACTTATAAAGCCTACTTTCATTGTTATACCTCATTTTCTGTGTGTTGCTTAATGAATATTATACTTGTTTTTCATGTTTTATAAAAGTAAAAAGAGGAATAATTTCCTCTTTTTGTGTTGTTATTATGTTGGCTGATTCAAGAACTGCGAGTTGTACAAATCGGCATAAACACCGTTTTTCGCAAGCAATTCCTTGTGATTGCCCTGTTCGACTATCCTTCCGTGGTCCATGACCAGGATCAGATGGGCGTTCTTGATAGTGGACAATCTATGAGCGATAACGAAACTTGTCTTGCCCTGCATCATGTAATCCATTGCGTTCTGGATATAACTCTCGGTTCTGGTATCGACAGATGAAGTCGCCTCGTCGAGAATCAGTATCTTTGGATTCGACAGAATCGCTCTTGCGATCGTCAACAACTGTTTCTGACCTTTCGAGATATTCGATGCATCTTCCTTAAGTACCGTGTCATAACCTTGCGGTAAAGTTTCGATGAAGTGATGTACGTGTGCCTGTTTACAAGCTGCGATAATCTCCTCATCGGTCGCATCGGGTCTGCCGTAAGCGATGTTGTCCCTGATTGAACCGGAGAACAACCATGTATCCTGCAAAACCATTCCGAATTGTTTTCGGAGCGATTCACGTTTGACATCGGTCGAATCGATTCCTTCGACGAGAATGTGTCCTTTATCAACTTCGTAGAATCTCATCAACAGGTTGACCAAAGTGGTTTTTCCGGCGCCTGTAGGTCCTACGATGGCTATTTGTCTTCCCGGATACACTTCAAGATTCAGATCCTTGATAAGTTCTTTATCTTTAGAGTATGAGAAATCGATATCCTTAAATTCCACGTTTCCTTTGAATTCGGTTCCCGAGAATTCTTTATTGTCTTGTTCCTGAACTTCTTCGGTTTCATCGAGGATCTTGAAGATTCTTTCAGCTCCGGCGATGGTCGATTGCAACTGATTTATTATGTTAGCGATGCTAAGTATCGGATTGACGAAATTTCTTTGATACATGATGAATATAGTGATATCACCAATCATCAGCGGTGGAATTCCACCCGCCAACCAAGCACCGAATAATACGATAGCCACATATGCCACATTACTTAAGAATTGCATCAAAGGTCTGATCAGACCACTTAGGTAGGTCGCGCTTTTCATGTCTTCTGCAAGTTGTGCGTTGATCTTTTGAAAATCCTGATATGATTCTTCCTGCTTGCCATATAGTTTAACGATCATGCTTGCGGTGAAGTATTCTTCAATGAAGCCATTTACGGCACCCAAACCTTTTTGACGCTTGATGAATTTCGATTGCGAACGTTTGGCTATCGCTCTTGTGGCAACGATATATAGCGGTAAAGCCAGCAGTGCGATTATCGTCATTTTCCATGAAATGGTGAACATCATGACGAGGATACCGATGATGACGAAGAATGAAGTGATCATCGTGATCAAACTTTGTTGGATCGAGTTGACGACCACGTCTACGTCATTCGAGAATGAAGATAAGATATCTCCTGTCTGTCTTGAATCGTAATATTTGATTGGAAGTTTTTCCAGCTTATGACGCATATCGGTTCTTAAACGTTTACCGATCAAATTGGATACTTTGTTTCCAAGGAAATAACTTATCCATTCGACGACGAATCTTGAACTGTACAGTATTGCGATTATGATGAAATTCCTATCAATATCACTGAAAGCCGCAGATTGAGTCATTTGTTGCGTCATGTAATTTTGAATATCATTGAAGATATATCTCAAAAAGTTTGGCGCAATTACGGTTGGGACAGCAACAAGCACTGCGAAAATCATAATAAATATCATTTCAACACGGTTCGGTCTCAAGAATCTAATCAGTTTCCGTAACGTGCCCTTGACATCTTTTGCTTTCTCCGGAGCTCTGCCAAGTGGCATACCGCCACCAGGTCCGTGACTTCTGCCGCCACGTCTCGCATTCTTCTGCGAATTTGATTGAGGATTTTGCGCATTTGTGTTTTGAGTATCTGTGTTTTGCTCGATTACTTCTGGAGCTTTTTTCGCTTTACTCATGCTAATTCCTCCTCATCCAATTGCGACAATGCAATTTCTTTATATACATCACATGTTTCAAGCAATTCTTTATGTTTACCGATGCCGACCATCTTGCCTTCTTGCAAGACGACGATTTTATCGGCGTCCATTATGGTCCCGATTCTCTGGG
>CAYZPL010000030.1:0-9401 GCA_964480415.1 uncultured Candidatus Izemoplasmatales bacterium | reverse complement strand
TAAAATCGTCAAGAGAATTCTTAAACTTTTCATGATTCTGATAATAGCCATAGTAGCTATTGGAATCGGATTCATTGTAACACTTGAAATATTCGCTTATAGGCCGAAGGCAACTGAACAATTGACGGTGAGACTTCCGGTCGGCACTTATAGTGAACCAAATTTACAGTTGAATCAGACGATAAAAATCGTCACTTTGAACACCGGCTATGCTTCACTTAGCAAAACCGAGGATTTCGTTTTGGATGGTGGCAAAAAAGCCAGAATGGACTCGGAAAGTCTTGTTCAAGCCAATGTCGACGGTATCATAGCTACTTTAACAGCGCAGAACGCCGATATATATCTATTGCAGGAAGTTGACACCGATTCGCATCGTTCCTACAACATCAATGAATACGATGATTATGCGAGCGCATTTGATGACATGTCCACTTTCGCATACAATTATCGCTGTATCTTCGTACCATTCCCGCTTTCCTTCACGGATATGATGGGGCAGGTTAATTCCGGTATCGCGACTTTTTCATCATATCAGATTAGTGGTAATCCGGAAAGGGACCAGCTACCTGGTAGTTTTTCTTGGCCGAAAAGACTTGCGTATCTGAAACGTTGTCTGCTCATAACAAGACTTGACATCGATGGAACCGACAAACAGATGGTCTTGATAAACGTCCATATGTCCGCTTATGACAACGGAGATATTCGAAAACAGGAAATGGCATACTTGCAGAACCTTATCAATACGGAATATACTGCCGGAAACTATGTCGTGGTTGGCGGAGATTTCAACCAGACTTTCCCGAATGCCGTAACCAAGACTTTGGACAGCACGACAAGTACTTATACTTATAATTATACCTGGCCGCTAATCCAACCGGGAAATTATCAGGCATTTCCGATAGAACCTGATTGGTTCAACCAGAACGGGTTCACATTCGCAGATGATCCTTCTATCCCAACGAACAGACTTCTCAATCATCCTTTGGACACGGTAAATCCTAACAATAACCAATATTACGTTATTGACGGTTACATCGTTTCCAACAATGTTACTGTTGATTCTGTTCACACAATTGATGCAGGTTTCACAAATACGGACCACAATCCTGTGGCTCTGGAAATCACATTAAAATAGAAAAACAGTGGAAGGCAATGACCTTCTACTGTTTTTTATTGACATATTATTTTTTTTCTCTCTTGAAGCACATGAACCAATCAAGACAGTATTTGTCTTCTTCCTTTGTGTCCATCCTTTCTTTGGCGGTTCCACAGGAACCTGCCGTAGGAATGATCACATCGTCTCCCGGACGCCAATCTGCCGGAGTGGCCACATTGTCTTTATCAGCTTTTTGCAGAGCTTGGATGATTCTCTTAATCTCATCGAAATTTCTTCCTGTTGACAAGGGATAATACAGAATCGTTCTGATGATATGTTTTGGGTCGATAACGAACACCGCTCTGACTGCTTGTGTCGTTGAAGAGTTTGGTTGAATCATTCCGTATTTGTTTGCCACATCCATCCTGATATCTTCAATCAAAGGGAACGTGACGTCGAGATTTTTCATGTCTTTCCATTCAAGTTCATGAATCTTTCTTAACCAAGCGATGTGTGAATAAAGCGAATCGACTGAGAGTCCGATCAATTCCGTATTCAAAGCTTTGAACTCTCCAAGCATTTTTGTGAATGTCATGAATTCTGTCGTACATACCGGAGTAAAATCGGCTGGATGGGAGAATAAGATAACCCATTTGCCTTCAAAATCCTGAGGAAATTTGATTTTCCCCTGTGTTGTTGTCGCCTCGAATTCCGGTGCTAGATCACCGATTAGAGGCATTACATGTTGTCGTTCTTCCATTATAATCCTCCTTAATATCTATTTAATTCAAGCACTATGAAATGCTTGCTGGATCCCTTACTAAAAAGTTCTCAGTCCAAGACTTTTCTAATGTTTGTTTCCGTGATGCTCATGATGGTCATGATGCTCAGGTCTGTCATGATGTTCGTGATGATCATCATGATCATGATGATCATGATGCTCGTGATGTTCGTGATGATCATGATGATTGTGCTTTTCACAATTTCCTGCAGTGCTCTCCAGAGTCCCGGCAAGATAACCATCGACTACATCCGTAGCGGAACCAGTTACACCGCAGATAACTTCGATACCAAAGCCTTTAAGTATCTTTTGAGCCATTTCACCCATACTGCCGGTAATGACCACATCAATACCGTTTTCTTTTAAAAACTTAGGCAGAAATCCTCTTTGATGCGGAGGATTTTTTAATATCTCCGACCCCGTCTTCTTATTATCTTCTACCTGATACACTAAAAAGTATTCACAGTGACCGAAGTGTTCGGTTACTATGTTGTTATCTACTGCTACAGCTATTTTCATATATTTCTCCTTGGATTTTGGAGCTTTCAATGTCGTTTGAAACTATGCCGCCTCATGTGTTCGGGTTTGTTACAACTTCTACAATCCTTTTCACAAAGAACATAATCGCCACCTTCCAGTAAAAGCACTTTTCCGGAAATGATGGCATCAGCTATTTTCTTTCTGGCGGACACATATATTCTTTGAATTGTGGTTCTGGCAACGTTCATCTGAACCGCGGCTTCTTCTTGAGTCATATCTTCATGATCGATCAAACGGATCGTTTCCAGCTCATCGATTGTCATGTTGATCTTCTCCAAATCCCGCGTTCTCATCCCCTTGGGTCCAAACATATTGAATTTCGGCAATTCACATACATATCTAGGTTTCAGCGGTCTCGACATAGAATCCTCCTATGATGATTATATTTTATCTTATTTATGGACATATGTCAATAACTATTGTGGTTCTTCTGAAGATTTTATTTGCTTATCATATTTTTTAACCAACTTGGAGACCATGTTATCATAATATTCCTCGGTGATTTTATATTTATATTTGAAAATCAGATGCGATACCAATATCAACACTAACGGCAAAACTGATATCGATAGTCTTAAAATAAAGTGCATCGTAGGGTTCGCCTTATCCTTGAATGTGGAGTCGGCTGCGTTATTGATTATCATTTCCCTGATACCACTGCTGTTGGGAGCAGTGAATGTCACAAGCTGCAAGGCGTCATATATTTCGGTTTTTTGAGAATCTGTCATATTAACGTTGTCAAGAATGTTCGTCCTGGTCTCAATGTCTGCTATATATGTCGTTTGTTCGGCGGCTGTCAGATTATCGAACTCGCTCTTCTGCGCTTCAAGTTGTGAAACGTTCTGACTCAACATGAAAATCCCCGATACTACAAGAACCAATGTGACAATGCCCTGTTGAAGAGCCGAAGCCAATTTGGTAACGAATGGTCTGAGTGAGAACAGTATCGCTTCGTTTCTCTTACCCGTATTGTATTCATTGTATTCTATAGTATTAGTCAAGTTGACGATGATAACCATATAAAAGATCGCTTGTCCGCCGAAAACCAAAGCTCCGAAGAGACAGAGTGTGAGAATATGAACAGGCAGGAACGGTACGTATCCTAGCAGTAACAACAAGACATAACCGGATGCCAATATATAGAAGCTGATCCGCATCAGTTGCCTTCTGGTGAACTTCTTTGCAAGTTTGGCATAGAAGCTTTGAATTCCGATATTCGAAACTCCGAACGTGGCGATGAATATCAGAACCAGCGTTCCGTTGTATCCCAGTTCCATGTAGAAGAAATTGTAACCGAGAGCCACAAGCAGACCGGAACCGATCGTATACAGCAATAATGCCAAAGCCGACCATAGAAGTTGGTCGTTGCTTTTGATCGATCTGAACATTTGCTTCACAGTGACCTTCTCCTGGTTGTGTGGATTGCTGTCTCTAGGTTCTCTTACGCCGATAACGGTCAAAAGCGTGCACATGATAAAGAATATAACAAAGCCGATAGCGATGAACCTGTATCCTTTGACAGCGTTTCCCACTGTTGTGAAACTGACGATCGCATTGGCCAGAAAAGCTCCTACACCCGCAAATACAACGACAAGCATCGCGATTTGGTCACGATCCTTCTTTTCTCGCGATAAATTTGGTAAAAGTGACCAATAAGGTATATCGTTCATAGTATAGAAAATGGTCCAGAATATGTAGATGAATCCAAAAAATATTACGAAGCTCCAGCCGGCAGATCCCGTATCGGGGTTGATCGGTCTATAGGTGAACAACGAGATGACGACGACACCGGTCATCAAAGCACCAATCAATATCCATGGTTTGAATTTTCCCCATCTGGAACGGGTGTTCTCGACGATGCCTCCCATCATCGGGTCGTTGATTGCGTCGAATACCCTGCCGATTACAAGCAGGACTCCTACAACCGAAAACTGTTGCGGAGTGAGATTCAGTCCGGAGAACTGGATGTATACGATAAGAAAAGTCGCTACCAATTGGTATATCATGTCTCTACCTATTCCACCAAGGCTATAAGTCCATTTGTTTCTTGTCAATAAACGTTTTTCCGCATCAATAATGCTCATTTTTAAAAATTCCTTTCATATAGAGTAGTCATTATAATACCGATTTGGGCATATAAAAAAATGACATCATTACAACTGTTTTTTTCTTAGATTTATTATATAATATTTTCAGGTATTGTTGAGGTCGATTATGATAAAAATAGAAAATTATGAGGAATTTAAGAATCTAATAAAACAGGATATCATGCTGGTAATCGCCAAAACCAAGACATGCGTGGTCTGCAAGCCGATTTCGGAGAAGTTAATTGCTTTTATGGAAGCATATCCCAACATACCGGTTTACGAACTTTATCTTGAGGACATCGAGATGTTCCAAGGACAACATCTGGTATTCACGGTCCCGACAATACTTGTTTTCAGCAATTCACAGGAAATACTGAGGGAATCGAGATTCATCGATTTTCATAGAATCGAGAGATTGTTCAATATTTATCTTGGCTGATTAATTATGAATATACAGTAAAACACGACGCAAAATAATTGCATCGTGTTTTTTTCTTAGTCATTCTTGTGCTATCTTGACATTTGTGAAATCAATTGCACCTAGACTTGTTCTTTCTCAATCCTGTACTTAACTCTTGATTTTTCAAGTGTCTGCGTAGCTGATATCTCTGACATATTTGTCGCTAATTGATTTAAAATCATTTCCGACTTATATGTTATAAAAACTTTTTCTTGGTTATCATGCAAGAATTAGTTTGTAATTCTTTGGAATAAAAAGTAAAATATTTATGGACACAAAATCAAATATGTATTAATATATATTGTTAGTCTTTAATATTAAGGAGCCAACTATGTTATTAAGCTTAGCGCTGATTATAATTGTGGGACTTGCTCTGAACAGTATCTTCATTAAAATCAAGATACCGGGAATTATTGCCTATATCCTGACCGGAGTTTTTCTCGGACCATATGTACTGAACTTAATAGATCAAAACATTCTTGACATGTCATCTGATTTGCGGACCATCGCATTGGTGATAATTTTATTACGAGCCGGTCTCAGTCTGGATTTGAAAGATTTGAAAAAAGCCGGATTACCGGCTATACTTCTGAGTTTTTTACCTTCGACCGCAGAAATCGCGATTTTCGCGGTCGTAGCTCCATTCTTTTTTCACATCACCGTGATTGAAAGTTTGATACTCGGTGCAGCGGCCATTGCCGTATCACCGGCGGTGATAGTGCCACGAATGATCCACATGATTGAAAAGGGGCAGGGAACTGACAAGCAGATTCCGCAAATGATACTTGCCGGTTCATCAATTGAAGACATATATGTTATAATATTATTTACGGTGTTCATCAAATTGTATGAAACGAACGGTTTCAACGCATGGTCAATCACTTTGGTACCCCTATCCCTGATAGCAGGTATAGTTCTCGGTATCAGTTCGGCCATACTACTGGTTTTTCTTTTCAAGAAATTCCATATGCGCGATACTTTGAAAGTCATGGTCATATCCGGAACGGCATTTCTATTCGTTGTCTTGGAAAACTATACTAAACAATATTTCGAGGTCTCCGGACTGATCGCCATCATGGCGCTTGGAAGTACGATTTTGGAGACACATCCTGATTTGGCGAAAAGATTGACTCTCAAGTTCTCCAAGATTTGGATTGGTGCTGAAATCATGCTGTTTGTGTTGGTAGGCGCCATCGTCGACATAAAACAATTCGCGACCATAGGAATCCTTGCCGTCCTGATAATTTTGATCGGTATGGCAATCAGGACGATAGCTGTGTTCGTATCCTGCAGCAAAACCAAACTCAATACCAAAGAAAAATTGTTCGTGGCTATTTCATACCTGCCAAAAGCAACCGTCCAGGCTGCGATCGGCGCCATACCATATTCCATGGGCATACCTGCCGGTGAATTGATACTGGCGATATCCGTTCTGGCAATCTTCATCACCGCACCTCTTGGTGCAATCGGCATAGACCACACCAAAGACAAACTATTGACTACAAAACAATGACAATATAAATTAATTACGGAAGGAAGACAAAATGAATCTATCAGTAAAAAAATTAGCAATCATGTTGATAATGATATTAGCAGGACTAGGATTGGTTTCCTGTAGCTTTTTCGGCGGAAACTTAACTACCACTCAACCTACTACAACTCAGACAACAACGATTACGACTACAACTACTTCAACAACGGGTACTACATCTGTTTCGACAACTGCGGCGCCGACAACTACCACTACGACAGTTGCGCCTACTACTACGACTACAACAGTACCTACCACCACAACGACAACTGCAGCACCTACGACTACTACTACCACGACAGTTGCACCTACAACTACGACTACGACTACAGTTCCGACAACTACGACTACGACCACAACCACCACGACTACTGAAATAACTACAACCACTACTGCAACCACCACCGTTACCACGACCACGACCGGACCGTCTTTGGAAGGTTTGGATTATTCGGGCTTCAATGATTATTATTCCACAATCATAAACAGCACCGACGTGATCACGGATATGGCAGACTTATTGCGTGCGACAATCCATTATGTAACATATGGCGATGCAAGATACATCTATACGCAATATGACAACGGAACTCAGGCGGTTCTTTATGATTGGCCTACATCAAACACATACAGGCAGATTCCTCTTACTTGGGGTTCAGGTGGAGTTATATCATCTCCAGTTTCAGTTCAGATTAACAGAGAGCATGTATGGGCAAGAAACGATATGAGAATCATGCCACAGAGCGGTTCTACAACTATCACAAGTTACGAACCATTCGTCTTGGATAATGGCACATTCTATCATAGCCCTAGCAATACTGATTCCGGACTTTATTCCGATCTTTTTAACCTGTGGAATTCACTTGCATCTGCGAATAGTACTCACAGCGATCATTTCTATGGAGATCCTACCGGTGCATCTGCTAAATATTATTTATCCAGCAACATGTTCTATCCTGGAGACGAATATAAAGGCGATATCGCGAGAATGTTGTTCTACATGACACTCATGTATCCTTATCTTACTCTTGTAAACCAAGGAGATCCGAACGCAGTCGAAGGTTCGCACTATTATGGTTTTCTCAATATGTTGCTGCAATGGAATGAGGAAGATCCACCAAGTGCTTCCGAAATCGCTCGTAATCAACTTAATTTCCAGCAACAAGGAGACAGGAATCCGTTCGTAGATTTCTACAATCAGGATTTCGCACAACTGTTGTTCGCTCAAGGCGATCCTAACGTTCCTAATTGATTTTTAAAATAGAACTGCATCTCCCTTTGGATTTGCAGTTTTTTTTTATAAAACAAAAAGAGCTTTTCAGCTCTTTGTTTTATTCTTCGAACAAGACTTCAAGTTTGATATCGGCCACCGCACTGATCGTTCTGTGGATCGAACAGTATTGCGTGCCAAGTTCTGCAGCTCTTTGAATCCTGTTTTCATTGCTTGGATTCTTAACAGTTAGTTTAATCAGGACTTTCTCGATTGTTTTTGCATCAGGATTGACCTTTTCACCGCTGACTTCAATATTAGCCTGGTCGAACGTCAGACGCATCTTCAGAGCGATATCAAGAAACGTTGAATAAAAGCAAGCTCCCAAAGCTCCGAAGAACATATGATAAGGATACATTCCGCCTTCAGCGTTACCGACTTTGATCTTCCCTCTTGGAGATTCCATTTCCCCTTTGAAGTCCATATCCCACTGCATTTTTATAGTATCATATGCCATGTTATCACCTCTCCGTAACAATTATACATCAAAACCGAATTTTTTTTAAAACTAATTATCAATATTTACGATTTACCATCGTTTTGGATAAATTGGGTGTTTATTTGTAAGCGCTTTAGTGTTATAATTTTAATGGTAATGTTTTATATAGAAATATATAATATTTAGTTTAATCATATATAAAAACAAGGAGGATTAATTGTGAACTATGATTTTCGAGGCAGAAGCTTCCTGACGCTTTTGGATTACACAAAAGATGAAATCCAGGACCTTCTCAACATGGCAGCCACTCTGAAGGCAAAAAAGAAAGCTGGTGCCGAATGCAGACCTTTGAAAGGTAAGAATGTCGTTCTTCTTTTCGAAAAGGATTCGACCAGAACAAGATGTGCTTTTCAAGTCGGCGCTAACGATTTGGGTATGAATGTCACATACTTGGGACCTACTGGTTCTCAGATGGGGAAAAAGGAATCCATCAAGGATACTGCCAGAGTGCTGGGCAGGATGTATGATGGTATAGAATACAGAGGATTCAAACAGGAGACGGTGGAAATACTCGCGAAGTATTCGGGAGTGCCGGTATGGAACGGATTGACAGACATGTATCATCCGACACAGATACTTGCGGATTTTCTTACAATAATCGAAAAATTCGGGCGCCTGGATGGAATCAACTTCTCCTATTTCGGGGACGCCAGAAACAACATGGGCAACAGTCTTATGATCGGTTCTGCCATCATGGGAATCAATTTCAAAGCCGTGGCTCCGAAAGATTTATGGCCTGACAAAGCTCTGGTTGAAAAATGTAAAGAACTAGCAAAAAAATCAGGTGCTAAAATCACTTTGACTGAAGATGTCAGAGAAGGCGCAAAGAACGCTGATGTTATCTACACTGACGTGTGGGTCTCCATGGGTGAACCGGACTATGTCTGGGAACACAGAATCAAAGACCTGTCACCTTATCAGGTTAATTCGGACATCATGAAAATGGCTGGTGAGAATGCGATATTCATGCATTGTCTGCCTTCATTCCATGATAAGAACACAAAAATGGGTGAAGAAATATATAACAAATACGGTTTGGAGGCTTTGGAGGTAACCGACGAGGTCTTCGAATCCGAACAGTCTGTCGTCTTCGATGAAGCCGAAAACAGATTACATACAATTAAAGCGGTTATGTAC
>CAYZPL010000029.1:7549-9401 GCA_964480415.1 uncultured Candidatus Izemoplasmatales bacterium | reverse complement strand
TGGTTGGTTCTTTAATGTCGCTTCCTGTTGCATACTTTGCCAGCAAGAACATTACCACCAACAAAGTCGTTGTCGCGACAGTCAGATTGTTGATGTCTGCTTTGCGTACAATTCCGATTCTGGTATATGCGGCTTTCCTGACATACATGTTTTATGCCGGCGCTTTTGCCGGAACAATCGCGATTGCGATCTTCACATTCAGTATTGTAACGAAGATGCTTTATGAAAGAATCGAAGCTGTCGACATGGGTGCTTTTCATGCAATCCAGTCAACGGGCGCATCAAAGCCGAAGGCGTTTTTATCGGCTGTCATGCCAAATGTTCTGCCGATATATCTTTCACTCAGCCTATATGCGTTTGAGATCAACATCAGATATGCTGCTGTTCTCGGATTCGTCGGCGCTGGTGGTATCGGACAACCGTTGATGGATGCTATGCAGAGGTTCCACACGCATGTCATAGTGCTTGTAATATTCATTTTCATGGTCGTTATATTAATTGAAAATACATCAAGATACTTGAGAAAGAGGTTGGGATGATGACTGAAGCAATGAATATAAACGAAGTGCCAGACGAAGAGACATTAGCCGCTTTGTATTCGGCACCAAAAAAATGGTTTGTCAAACTGATTATCTTTTCGATATTGATTGGTATCACTTTGTGGAGCATATTAGGTATTTCTTATAACGGATACAATCCCCAAGGAGGTATAATCGTCAGAAACATTCTGAAATTCTTTGTGAATCCTGACCTTAATCAGGCACACTTGGGATATTCACCTATCTTCAAATATTTCTTTTCTCTGAAGACAAGTGGAGTACCGTTTCTGATTTATCAGACTTTGATGATTGCGTTCTTGGGCACTTTGCTGGGAGCGATAATATCAATACCTTTGGCATTCATATCAAGCAGGAACATCACCGGAAACACCATTGCATTTTTGGGAAACAGTTTGATCACTTTGATCAGAACGATTCCGGTGTTCGTATGGGGCTTGTTCTTCGTAACGGTACAAGGCGGACCTTTGGCTGGTGTACTAGCCATATCGGTCTCAAGCGTTGGTATGATATCCAAACTGTATATCGAAACAATCGAGGATATCGACAAAGGTATCGTCGAGGCTCTGGACTCAACCGGAGCCAGATCGATTCACAAGATACGTTTCGGTATCATTCCGCAGTTGACAGCGAGCTTCTTGTCAACGGGAATCTATCGTTTTGAGATCAACGTGAGAAATGCGACATTGCTAGGAATGGTCGGTGCCGGTGGTATCGGATTCACGCTTATCAACGCGATGTCAAGTTCCAACTGGGGTCTGTTGTCCGTTTGTTTGTGGGGCACCATACCTGTTGTCATACTAGTGGAGCTTTTCTCCGTCAAGATTCGTTCGAAACTTGTGTGATTCAATAAATAGATTCAAATGCTCTAATTCCCCGGAATTAGAGTTTTTATTTTGCTTTCGATGTGTAAAAGAAAAATCAGTTGTGTTATAATTGGGATTAGGAGAAAACAGAATGATTGATTTTTTCAGTAGCATTAATCCTATTTTGGCTGCTTTGATTGGCACAATGTTTACATATTCTATCACTGCTCTTGGCGCAGCGATGGTTTTCCCGTTTAAGAATTTCAATCAAAAAGTAATGAATGCCATGTTAGGCTTTTCTGCCGGTGTGATGATAGCCGCCAGTTTTTGGAGTTTGCTGGCACCAGCGATTGCTTTAGCTGATGATTTGGGAATCATTCCTTGGATACCCGCAGTTGTAGGCTTTCTGGTTGGCGGGGCTTTTCTAATGCTCATCGACCGGATTTTACCACATATGCATATCGAATCTCATCACAAAGAAGGATTATC
>CAYZPL010000029.1:0-7449 GCA_964480415.1 uncultured Candidatus Izemoplasmatales bacterium | reverse complement strand
ATGATCGGTTTTGCGATCATGATGCTTCTTGACGTTGCGTTAGGATAAATAATAGGAGGGCATTATGAAGATTAAATGGTTGGGACATTCTTGTTTTAAAGTGGAACATAATGGTTATTCTTTGGTGTTGGATCCATACAAAGATAGTCTTGCGCTAAGATTAAAAAAAATGTCTGCGGAAGCAAACGAAGTTCTTACAAGTCATGATCATCAAGATCATAATTATGTTGAAGCTGTCAAAATCATTAAAACGGATATCGAAAATCCGTTCACATTTGACAGATTGTTATCATATCATGATAATTCCAAAGGTCAGAAGCGTGGAGAGAACTTTATAACTATCATAAGGGCTGACGGTTTGAAAATAGCACATTTGGGAGATTTGGGCTGCGCATTGGCAAAATCGCAAATCGATGCGCTTCAGGATTTGGACGCACTTATGATTCCGGTAGGTGGTTTCTTTACCATCGGACCGAAAGATGCTAAAGAGATATGCGACATACTGGATCCGAAAGTTATAATTCCGATGCATTACAAGGGTAAGAAATTCGGCCCTTTGGTGCTTTCTAAGATCGAAAGTTTCACGAAGTTGTTCAACAAAAAAGATGTGAAAAACTATAAGACCGACACGATAGAGATAACCAAGGACATGCAAAAACAGGTAGCATTGCTGACATTCAAGATATAAATAAAGAAGGAGTAGTCCAAACCACTCCTTCTTAACAAAAAAACATGCATATTTTTCTGCATGTTTTCTTAATTTTATATCTTTTTTTCCATCGGGATATGCTCGATTTCAGCCTCGTCGAATTTATCACCGCACTGGCTATAGCCAAGGTGAAGATAAAAGTCTTTGATGTAAGACTGGGCATGAAGTTTCAGAGTTCTGATATTGTGCTCCGATGCGTATTTCTCGATTTCTTTCATCAGAGCTGTCCCAACACCCTGGTTTCTGTATTTCCACAAAGTGGCGACTCTGCCGACCTTATTTCCCAGCAACCTTGCAGCACCTACGGGAGTATCTCCGATATAGGCTGTGAACAAAACCGATTGCTGGTCCAAACCGTCGAATTCGATATCCCAGTCGATACCCTGTTCGATGATGAATACATTGCCTCTTACAAGTACATTATCCAATATTTCCTTTTGAGATTTCGCTATTACAATCTTCATTTTGCCTCCCGGGTTTCAGTTGTCTTTTTATTTTTCAAACCGAATATCATCGGTAATAATGTAAGTGTCAGAATCACGCTGACGACCATGCTGACCCACATCAGAATCGAAACATTGAAATGGATGGTGAGCGGTGAAAACATCAAAACCGTAAGTCCTAAACAGATACCCATCGCATTGGCGATAATCGGCCTGGAAGTATTGGCATAGGCCATGTCGATAGCCGTTTTGTTGTCGCCGGTTTCTTTGAGGTAATATTTATAAACACTGCTGAAATGGACAGCGTAATCAATACCTACACCGATAGTTATACTGAAAATTATAACAGTTGTCACATTGAGCGAGATACCCGTTATGCCCAAGAATCCGTATAAACTGATTACGGTGACAATTATCGGTAGAATGCTGTAAAACGCAAGTTTCAGACTTCTCAAGGAAACAACCAGCATCAGATATACGACACCCAAGGCGAGCAGGATGCTTTCGATCTGCATTATCATAATCGAAGCGTTCAGATCCTTCATCAGATACTGGACTCCGGTAACCTCAGCGTTGTTGGATAAATTGTCCACTGCAGTTTCGATTGTCGTCAAAGTGGCGTTTTTCATGTCTCGCGGATATATCAGCAATCTGATGACGTTGTCGGATGTCGACACCATTTGTGTCAGAGGGCTGTTTGTCGACGAAACGGCGTTCTGATAAACCATCTGCAACACCTGATTGCTGGTAATGTCAGAACCGCTGATGCTCTTGTACAACGAGTTGATCAGAGCATAAGGGTTCATGACTTTGTTCACTTCAGGCATGGCGCTTAGTTCGTCGGCCAGATTCGTCACCTTGTCCGCTTCAGAAGTGGTCAAAACGTTGGTTCCGGGAGTGATGATGACATAGATTGGAATGCTGCCACCATTTATTTCGTCGATTTTTTGAGCGTTCTTGCTGACGACTGTATAGTTTTTATACATCATGAGAATATTAAACTCGTTGTTGATTTTACCGAAAAAGAAAGCGGAGACCACGATAATAGCCAAAACTATTACCAAACTTGGAATCCCGATCAGTTTCTTGATGAACTTGCTGACATCAAGACGATGCGGTTTGTCTGACTTCCTTGATACATCGATATTGTGTGAAAGCAGTAGTGGAAGCACAAGCCAGGTCGCAATACCCGCCAAAAGGATTCCGACTCCTGCGAAAATACTCAATTGTTGGAGACTTTCATTTCTGATTGAAAGCAGAGACAGAAATCCCGCAATCGATGTTAACGTGGTTATGATCATCGGGATGCCGACAATCTTTAGTGTAGCTGTAAGAGCCTCGTGACTATTCATTCCGTCCCGACGGGAATCTTGGTAATGCGACATGAAATGCAGGCCGTCAGCACTGCCGATAACAATGACGAATATCGGCACCACCGCAGTTAGCAAAGACACCTCGTGTCCCAGCCATCCTATTAATCCGAAAGTCCATAAGGCACCTATTGCAGCAGGAAGTACGCTGAGTACGGTGGCTTTAATCGCCCGCATCTGCCAACGGAACACAAGGAATATCACAAGGATTGCTAATGGTGGCAATATCAGGAGGATCCTGATGATGTAATCGCCGATTTTAAGTTGATTATAAGTATCACCGGAAATAAACGACTGATAACTGAAACCTTTTAGGAAGGTTTCCATATCATTTATATCATGTCTTGTGAAGTTGTTGTTTATAAAAAGCGTATAGATGAAATAATTACTGCCATCAACGGTTTTTAGTGGTGAAAAATTCCCGAACACCGAATAATAATTAGTTAGTTGTGCATAGGTCGCATCACTATAATTTATTGAGGTCTGCCCCACCTGGATAGTCGCTGGTGCTGGGCCCGAAACGAAGTCGACCTTGGCCATGCCTTCAAAATGACTTTGGATAACCCTTATGTCAGAAAAGGTCTGAGTATCGAGGTTGTCGGTTTGGACGACAACGACAAGTTCGTTGAAATCACCAAAAACCTGGTTTGCATAATTCAGCCTATCCTCATAAATGGATTTGTTCAGTGCAAAACTGGAAAAATCTGTATTCAGTTTGATTTGAATTATACCTATAATGGCAAAGAGATTGATAATTATGAAAATTACGGTTAGGATTTTGTTGTTTTTGAAAATGAAATCGGTGTATTTTTTCATGCTCTTCTCCCTTTAGTTATGGACATTGAGTACTAAGTATAGTATAATACATAAAAATAATTTTTCAAGGCTCTGGATATTTATATATAAGAGTGCCAAGAACTGGAGAAAAATACAATTTTGCGGTATAATATAAAAGTTAGAAAACTTACAAAGGAAAAAGAAGATGAATTTTAAGAAAATTTTAGATTTTTTCATAAGAAAAGATAAGTTGAACCTGGAAAAGCCATCAAAGAAGCAGAATCTGCAGCAAGCTTTCAGATTTTTTTGGTTTTCTGTTTCAGCCGGCGTGATCCAGGCTTTGTCATTTGCGCTGCTGAATGAAGTGTTTCATTTGAATTATTCATTGGTCTATATACCATCACTTGTGTTGTCGGTCGTATGGAGTTTCACTTTGAACAGGAAGTTCACGTTCAAATCCGTAGCCAATATACCACGTGCCATGTTCAAGTTAGGTGTCTATTATGCAATCTTCACACCTGTTTCAACCTGGTGGGGTGTGGAACTTACAAATATCGGTTGGAACTATTATATTGTTCTTTTCATCACTATGGTTGCAAACCTGATCACCGAATTTCTTGTCAACCGGATTTTCATCTACAGAAACAAAATGTATACAGCAATAGTAATTGAAGACAATCCAGAAAAGTCACTAGTTTAAGAATTGTCCGAGGAAAGGAACGAAGCTAATTTAGCTTTCTAGAATATTATGTATGAGATCCTTGAAAAAAAGATATTGAATATTGACGTCGAAATGATGAAAGTGAATGCTCCTTTGGTTGCAAAAAACGCTAAGCCAGGGAATTTTCTTATTGTGAGAGTCGACGAAAACGGTGAAAGGATACCTTTGACCATTGTCGAGGTAGATGGAGACAATGTGGTCATAATCTACCAGAAACTTGGTTTTTCGACCACCTTGCTCAGTAAAAAAGAAGTCGGCGACCAGCTGCACGATGTCGTCGGACCGTTAGGCAATCCGACACATATCCGAGAAGTGAATAGCGTGCTTGGTGTTGCCGGCGGTGTCGGTGCGGCTCCGCTATTCCCGCAATTGAAGGAATATGCAAGAAGAGGCGCGCATGTCGACCTAATCATCGGTGGAAGAACGAAAGAACATCTGATCTTGATCGATAAATACAAAGAATTCTGCGACAATATCTATTTTGCGACCGATGACGGAAGCTTCGGGAAAAAAGGTTTCGTGACAGACGTGATGAAAGAAGTATATGAATCGAAAAAATATGATCTTTCGATCGCCATCGGACCGCTTATCATGATGAAAAATGTCGTGAAATTGAACGATTCCTATGGAATAACAACTGATGTATCTTTGAATCCGATCATGATCGACGGAACCGGCATGTGTGGCAATTGTCGGGTCACCATTGGGGACAGTACCTATTTTGCCTGTATCGATGGGCCTGATTTTCCAGCTGAAGGAATTGATTGGGACGAACTTATGACCAGACAGAATTATTACAAGAATCTAGAACATTCCTGTAGATTAAGGCTGGTGAAAAAATGAGAACTCCAAGGACAAAAATGCCCGTGCAGGATAGCAGACTCAGAAGCAGTAATTTCCTTGAAGTTGCACTTGGCTACGAATTCGAAGATGCATTGCTTGAAGCATCAAGATGCCTTAACTGCAAGAATCCGAAATGTATTGACGCTTGTCCGGTCAAAGTGCAGATACCAAGTTTCATCCAATCGATCCTTGACAACGATATCGAAGAAGCATATTACAAGATATATGAAGACAATATTCTCCCTGCCATCTGCGGAAGAGTGTGTCCCCAGGAAAAACAATGCGAAGGTGCATGCATCCTCGGCATCAAGGGAGACAGCGTTTCGATCGGTGCATTGGAAAGGTTTGTCGGCGACTATGGATTGGAACATAATCTAGTTAAAAAAGAAACGATAACCGAAAATAACATTAAAGTGGCGATTGTCGGTTCCGGCCCGGCTGGACTTAGTGCCGCCGCCAGCATGCGCAGACTGGGTTACACAGTCGATGTCTATGAAGCGCTTCATGAGTACGGCGGCGTTTTGCAATATGGCATACCGGCTTTCCGTCTGCCGAAGGATATAGTGAACATCGAAATAAAACGCCTACAGAATATGGGAGTGAACCTATATAAAAACGTGATAATCGGCAAATCCATAACGATAGATCAGTTACTTCACGAATACGGCTATAAGGCAATATTCGTAGGCAGTGGCGCCGGATTGCCAAAAACGCTCGGAATCCCAGGGGAAAACCTGACCGGCGTTTACTTCGCAAATGAGTTTCTTACCAGAGTTAATCTGATGGAAGCTTATAAATTTCCAGAGACTCCGACTCCTGTCAAAATCGGCGACAATGTAGCCGTCATCGGCGGAGGAAACGTAGCGATGGACGCTGCTAGAACCGCTAAAAGGCTTGGAGCGAACAATGTTTTCGTTCTGTACAGAAGAGATATGGAGGCTTTACCAGCGAGAAGAGAAGAAGTCGAACACGCAATCGAAGAAGGCATAGATTTCAGATTGCTACTCAATCCTGTGGAGATTTTCGGCGAGAACCACATCATCAAGAGCATCAAATGCGAAATCATGGAACTTGGAGAACTGGATTCGTCAGGCAGAAGAAGTCCGGTTCCGACTGGCAAGTTCAAGGAATTCGAAATCGATTCCTGTGTCATTTCCATCGGACAAAGCCCGAATCCTATCATCAAGAAAGCCACGGCTGATCTTGTGGTGGACAAACGTGGCAGAATCGAAATCAACAATTATCAGACTTCAATCCCCGGAGTATTCGCCGGAGGAGACGTGGTAACCGGTGCGGCTACCGTCATATTGGCGATGGGTGCAGGAAAAGAAGCAGCCGAGTACATGGACGAATATATCAGAACGAACAAATAAAAAAGCTTGTACAAATTCGAAATGTACAAGCTTTATTTTATTTTGGTTATTGTGCTTGAATCAGCGGAACGTAGACCCTGGTGGCCAATTCTTGATCCAACATGTAGACACCTACGTCTTTGACGAGTTTCAACTTGTCGATCAGTTCTGAAAAATTCTTCTCTTCCTCGACTTGTTCCGTTACATACCACTGCAATAATGCTACTGCAGCGAAGTCATTATTCTCATTCGCTAATCTCATGAGGCCATTGATTTTTTTTGTTACTTTCTTTTCATGAGCTAAAGATGTTTCGAAAACTTCCAGAATCGATCCGAATTCATTCTGCGGAGCAGGCCAGTTTCTGATTTCAACATGTTCTCCCAAATCGTTGAGATAATTTATGAATTTTTGAGCATGATCCATCTCTTCTCTGAACTGGACATCGAACCAATTTTCAAAACCCATCAGAGACTGTCGTGAGAAATAGTTCTTCATTGCGTAATATATGAAAGCCGATTCAATTTCGAAATTGATTTGTGTGTTTATTGCATCAACTAATGCTTTTTCCATTTTATTCCTCCTATTAATGTGGAATTATTTTTTATACTTTAATTATATAACAGTTCATGTACAAAAACAATTGATATGCGATACTTAGTTTGAAGAAAATCCGAAGTACGCAAAAAGTTCATATTAATATGGAAAAAATATACAATATATTATATAATAATACATATTATACAATGAAAAAATTGTCAAAATGTGAATATTCATGATTGGATATCTGCGTTTGAGAGGTGTTTTTTAGGGTAAAATCATCTATTTTTAACAAAAGAATCACAATTTATTTAGAATTTCAAAACAGTTTAGATTGGCCTAATATTGGCTAAATAAACGGGTTTTGACACATATGGAAATATTCGGTGAAAATATAGAAAGCGTTTTTCTTCAAATATTTCGATATTTTTGATGATAGTTATTGACATCTAGAGGAGATGTATGTATAATACTGACAAGTTATTATAAATAATGAATAAAAAATTATAGGAGGGAAAAATGAAAAAATTATTCAGTATTTTATTGATAGCAATCTTTGCTGTCGCTCTCGTCGCTTGTGGTGGTACAACGACAACAACTACTACCGCAGCTACAACAACAACCACGACAACAGCAGCGCCTACAACAACAACAACTACTGAAGCAACTACAACTGCAACAGCAGTTACGCAAGGT
>CAYZPL010000028.1:0-9587 GCA_964480415.1 uncultured Candidatus Izemoplasmatales bacterium | reverse complement strand
ACCACAATGGATCCGGAAACAAGAACTTTGTTGCAAGTCACCTTGGAAGACGCAATCGAAGCCGACAGAATATTCTCGATGCTTATGGGTGATGATGTTGCCAGCAGAAAAGAGTTCATTCAAGAAAACGCCGAGTACGTTAAAAACTTGGATGTATAGGAGAGAGAACAATGGAAGACAACTATAATTCAAACAACATAAACGCAAACAAAGTTGTGGAAATAAACATCTCGAATGAGATGAAAAATTCATTCCTGTCTTATGCCATGAGCGTTATCGTTTCAAGAGCTCTGCCGGATGTCAGAGACGGCTTAAAGCCGGTTCACAGAAGGATTCTCTACGGAATGGACGAACTTGGTGTATATCCTGATAAACAGTTCAAAAAATCGGCACGTATCGTCGGAGACGTAATGGGTAAATATCACCCTCACGGAGACTCCGCCATCTATGATTCAATGGTCAGAATGGCCCAGGATTTCAGTTATAGATATCCGCTGGTCAACGGTCACGGCAATTTCGGTTCCATTGACGGTGACGGCGCGGCAGCTATGCGTTATACAGAAGCGAAAATGGCAAAAATCACCGCGGAATTATTGAAAGATCTCAAGAAAGATACGGTTGATTTCATCGATAATTATGACGGTTCGGAAAAAGAACCGAAAGTATTACCTTCAAGAATACCCAACCTTCTTCTCAACGGAGCGACCGGAATTGCGGTAGGTATGGCAACGAACATACCACCTCACAATCTTAATGAAGTCATGGACGGATATATAGCCTATATCAAAGACAAGGATATCACCGTCGAAGACATGATGGAGTACATCAAGGGTCCAGATTTTCCTACAGGTGGTGTGATTTTGGGCCAGACGGGAATCGTTAGCGCATATGCCACAGGCAAAGGGATCATAAGAGTCAAAGCCAAAACTGAAGTCCACGAACTTGAAAACGGTAAGAAACAGATCATTGTCAAGGAAATTCCTTACCAAGTGAACAAAAGCACCTTGATTGATCGAATCGCCGCTCTCGCCAAAGAGAAAAAAGTCGACGGAATCACGGATTTGCGTGACGAATCAAACCGCAAAGGCATGAGAGTTGTTATCGAACTTAGAAGAGATGCGAATGCGGAAGTCGTACTTAACAATCTGCTAAAGAATTCCCAGCTTCAAGTATCTTTCGGGGCAAATATGCTCGCTTTGGTAGATGACAGGCCTGTAATTCTCAATCTGGTTGACATGGTCATGTACTATTACAATCATCAGCTGGAAGTTTTACTCAGAAAAACAAAATACGATTTGGAAAAAGCAGAACAAAGACTTCATATCCTTGAAGGGTTCATCATAGCTCTTGACAATATCGATGAAGTAATAAAAATTATCAGAAATTCATATGACGACACGGAAATACAGTTAAAAGAAGCTTTTGGGCTTTCAGACGAACAAGTCGCTGCCATATTGGCTATGCAACTGAAAAGACTTTCCGGTCTTGAAAGAGAAAAAATAGATAACGAACTATCGGAATTGAAAGTGAAAATCGACGATTTGTCCGAAACACTCAATAACAAGGAAAAACAAGATAATATCCTGATTGAAGACGCTTTGGACGTGAAAGAAAAATATGGCGATGAAAGACGTACCGAAATTGATCTGTTCGGTGATTTCGATATCGAAGACGAAGACCTGATTCCAATTGAAGATGTAATTATAGCTGTAACAACCAACGGTTACGTCAAGAGAATGAATGTAGCTGTATATCGTTCTCAGAACCGAGGTGGCAGAGGTAAGACCGGTATGAATCTCAACGAGGATGATGTCATAGACTCAATAATCTTCACACAAACCCACGATTATCTGTTGTTCTTCACAACTTTGGGAAGAGTATACAAGATGAAGGGATACAAAGTACCTAGTTACGGAAGAAATTCCAAAGGTTTGCCTATTGTCAACCTGCTTAATCTGAACGAAGGCGAAGAGCTAGCGGCGATCATGTCGCTTAAGGATTTCGAAGAGGGATACCTATTCTTCACAACCACTCAAGGGCTTGTCAAGAGAACGAAGGTATCAGATTTCCAAAACATCAGAGTCAACGGAATCAAAGCCATAACGCTTCGTGAAGGAGACTATCTGCATTCGGTCAAGCTGACCGACGGCACAAGAGACATTATCATCGGCGCTTCAAACGGCAAGGCCATCAGATTCAGTGAAGAAGACGTCAGAGCGATGGGAAGAGTCGCATCGGGTGTAAGAGGTATAAGCCTTACCAAGAAAGAACACGTAGTTGGAGTCACTACGGTAGACGAAAACAGAAATCAGATCCTCGCCATCACGAAATTCGGTTATGGAAAACGTACCGAAGTGGATGAGTATCGTTGTCAGAACCGCGGTGGAAAAGGTGTGAAAACCCTGAACGTTACTGAAAAGAACGGCGAATTAGCCAAATTGATCAGTGTCGTCGGCAATGAAGATCTTCTTGTGGTAACAGATAAAGGCATGATCATAAGAACGCCGATTGATCAGATCTCGATTTTGAAAAGAGCCACACAAGGCGTTAGAATCATAAATCTTTTGGAGAATCATCTGGTTTCGACAATCGCTTTGGTCGATGCCGAAGAAGAAGACGAAACGATTCCGGTTACTATTAAACCGATCGAAGAGACAGTTGAAATGTCGGAAACACCGAAAGAAATAGACGAAGATGTTGAAGAGGAAGATATTGAAGACGAAGCTGCTGCAGAAGTCGACGATATCATCAACGACAGTTTCTAGATAAAAATAAAACGGCATTGTCATTTTGACAAGCCGTTTTTTTTATAATTCTTTTATGATTTTTGTCTGAATTTCCAAGAATTGTTCTTTAGTTACGTCTCCCATATGGTTGACGAAATGCATTTTGACTTCATCGTCCTCGTACCTAGGAATCAAATGAATGTGTACGTGCATTACCGATTGCAACGGTCTATCCGTATTTACCAAGACATTGAGACCGATTGGACTAAACGCCTTGTTTATTGCTCTGGATAGTTCCGGAACGACACTGAACAACTTCGCCGAAGTTTCCCTATCCAGTTCATAGATGTTCTTATGATGTTTTTTTGAAATGATTATCGTATGCCCTTTTGTCGCTTGTGATATGTCTAATATCGCAATCACGTCGTCGTTTTCAAAAACCTTGTATGACGGAATTTCGCCAGACACTATTTTACAAAAAATACATTCCATGATTATTCCTCCAAATTATATTTATTTACAATTTCAATCAAATCATTAAAATCATCGATTTGATAAGTTGGATCAAGTTTTTCAAGTTCTTCTTTCTTGATTGACCAGTTTACTGAGCATGTCAGGATACCGGCATTTTTACCCGACAGAATATCCGAAGAATTATCACCGACCATGATTGCCATGTCCACATCCTTACATTGACTCAACGCATAGAGCACGGGTTCTGCGTGAGGTTTGTGATTCACTACATTGTCGAGAAATGAATATGCATTGATATATTGATCAAGTCCAAAATGCTTGATAGCGGGCATGGCTGATCCGCTGTATTTCGTTGTAACTATTCCAAGATTGAAGTTTTTCTCTTTCAACGTTTTCAGCACTTCCAAAACATTTGGAAATAGTTTTACATAATCAAATTCGTTTTGGATATAATAATTTCTGTACACCTGGATCATTTCTTGGATTATTTCTGGATCTTCGGAAACGATTTTGAAAGTTTCCTTGAGTGGTGGACCGACCATTTCGAAGAGTTCTTCAATGGTAAAGGACCTTTCGGGAAGATAATGTCTATAAGTTTCCCGAAACGAATCCACAATCAATTCGTTTGAATCAATGAGCGTGCCGTCCAAGTCAAATAAAATCGTGTTAATTTTCTGCATATGTATCACCAGGGATATTATATCAGATATTATGTATAATTAGCCAAAAAAAAGTATATTAAAAAAAATTTTATCGGTTGATATTGAAAAGTTTATTTTTGAAAAATACTGTGATATAATTAGTTAGGTGATTTTGTGAAAAAAGCAATGTTGATATACAACCCAACTAGCGGAAAACAGAATTTCGAACAGAAAATGGAATATGTCATGAATCTTTTGAAGAAAGAATTTCATGATGTTTTTCTATGCAAAACCGAATATCCGAATCACGCTTCAGAACTAGCCGAACAAGCTTGCTTGGAAAAGTACGATCTGCTTGTCATCATTGGCGGCGACGGAACATTCAATGAATGTGTCAATGGATTGATGGCGCACGATTACCGGCCAAAAATAGGTTATATTCCTACAGGTACTTGTTGCGATATCGGGCTTAGTCTTGGGTTATCAAAAAATGTAAAAAAATCAATGGACATCATCATGAACAACGTTTCGGCGAAAATGGATATAGTCAAGTCCAACGACCGATATTTTTGCTATGTGTCAGGGAATGGTGCTTTTATAGATATCAGTTATGTGACTGATTCCAAGCTCAAAAGAAAATTGGGATATCTGGCATACTTGATTGTCGGTGTAAGAGAACTGTTCACAATTCCAAAAATGAGAATGAAAATAATACATGACAAAGGCGAAATTGATGGTAAGTTTTCCTTGATGCTGATAATCAATTCGAAACGAGTCGCCGGAGTCAATATGATTTATAAACCTAGGCTTGACGACGGCTTGGTGGATGTAGTATTATATCGTAGTATTTTTCCATTAAACAGCTTAATGTATCTGGTATCTCTAATAATGCCGTTTTGGTCCACGCCTTTTGTTAGGAGATTGAAAACTAAGCATTTGGAAGTCATAACAAATACAAAAGCGCAATGGAACGTGGATGGAGAATGCGGCGGTACAGGAAATCAATTGATCGACGTGAAACAGCAAGCCATTGAAATCATTTTACCAGATAAAATTAAGAATAGATATTTTCTAGAACAACAAAAAGAGGATTAGATGAAAAAGACGGTTATAGTTGTTGAAGGACATCATGATGAACAAAAGATAAAATCAGTTTATCCTGATGTGGAATGCATCGTAACTAACGGAAGCTCAATAACGAAAGAAACGCTGAATTTAATATACCAGACAAGTCTCACAAACGAAGTAATACTATTTTTGGACCCTGACTTTCCTGGAAAAAAGATTACCAATCAAATTTTGGAAACCAGAGGCAATTATAAAATTGTTTTTATTTCCAAGGAAGAAGCGCTAAGTAAAAACCATAAAAAAATCGGAGTGGAACATGCTACCAAAATGAGTATAAAAAATGCTTTGAATTTAAAGAAAGAAATTTTATTCCAGAAAGATCCGGAAATAACAGCCGCTGATTTGCACAAAAGGAAGCTGACAAACCATCCAAACTCAAAACATAGAAGGTCTGCATTGTGTAAATCGCTGAATATTCCGCTTTTTAACGGAAAGGCTTTAGCCAAGTATTTGAACATGCTTGGCATTTCTTTGGAAAGGATCGATGCAATAATCAATGAAAAAATCCGATTATAGAAAATGGGTTTATGAAACATTGAATCAAAAAGGCTTTTTCGCGAAGAAGAATTTAAGTCAGAACTTTTTGATGGACGAGAACATTATTAATAACATCATTACGAAGGCGGAAATCGATAAATATACAGGGGTCATCGAAGTCGGTCCCGGGTTGGGAGCATTGACAAAAGATATTATCCCTATGGCAAAAAAGGCTCTAATCTATGAAGTGGACAAAGAATTGATACCCAAATTGAACGATTTGTTTTCAGATTACGATAATTTCACCATTGTCAACAAGGATTTTCTGAAGGCGGATTTGGATCAAGATATAAAAGGATATTTAGATAGTTGTGATAGGATCGTCCTGATCAGCAATCTGCCTTACCACATAACAACACCGATAATCATGAAGGTTTTGGAAGAAAGCAATAGTGTTGATTCGCTTGTGCTCATGATGCAGTATGAAGTTGCGAAGAGAATCACTTCAACACCGAATTCAAAGGATTATAACGCGCTCAGCATTATAATTCAGCATCAAACGAAAGCTGAATTTCTTTTCAAAGTACCAAAGACGGTGTTCAATCCGATGCCGAAAGTTGATTCGGCAGTCATCAAGTTGAAAATAAACAGGCAAATCATGGACTACGATACAGATTATAAAGATTTCTATAGGTTTGTCCACAACGCATTTGTTCAAAGAAGAAAGACCTTCATCAACAACATAACAAACGCATATAGCAATATTACGAAAGAAACAGCTGCAGTATTACTAAACAAACATAATCTAGATGAAAAAATCCGATCAGAGGCAATTAAACTTGGCGATTTTGAGAGCCTTTATGTCGATTTTGCTAAAATAATAGTTGAGGAGAACAAAAATGGAGTTAAATAAGAAAGACAATGCCCTTTTTCAAGTCATACAAAAAGAGCTTGAAAGACAACAAACACATATCGAATTGATTGCTTCGGAAAACTTCGTATCGAAATCCATTCTTGAAGTCGATGGGAGCGTACTTACGAATAAATACGCCGAAGGTTATCCGGGGAAAAGATATTATGGTGGTTGTGAATTCGTGGATGAAGCGGAAAATTTAGCCATAGATAGAGTAAAGAAATTATTCAATGTCCAATTTGCCAATGTCCAGTCACATTCAGGCTCGACAGCGAATATGGCCGCATATAGAGCAATTCTGCAACCTGGAGACAAAGTCATGGGCATGGCTTTGGATCAAGGCGGGCATCTGACTCATGGACACCCGCTAAGTTTCAGCGGAATCGATTATGAATTCCATCCTTATTTTGTCAATAAAGAAACAGAAACAATCGATTATGACGAGTTGGAGAAAGCGGCTTTGGAAATAAAACCAAAACTGATTGTCGCTGGTGCCAGCGCATATCCAAGAATTATCGACTTCAAAAGATTCAAGGAGATCTGTGATAAAGTCGGAGCGCTTCTTATGGTGGATATGGCTCATATTGCCGGGTTGGTGGCGACGGGACTTCATCCAAATCCTTGTGATTATGCGGATATTGTGACATCGACGACACACAAGACTTTGAGAGGTCCAAGAGGTGGAATTATTCTTACCAACAATGAAGAAATTGCTAAACAGATCAACCGTGTCGTTTTTCCAGGAATACAAGGCGGACCTTTAATGCATATAATAGCTGCCAAAGCGGCTGCATTTCACGAAGCTCTCGCACCTGAATTCGTTGAATATCAAAAACAAGTCATTAAAAACGCCAAAGCATTTTCAGATAAATTCATTGAACTCGGATATCATGTGGTTTCAGGCGGAACAGACAACCATCTATTATTGCTGGACGTGTTATCCAAAACCGGATTAACCGGAAAAAAAGCCGAAAAACTACTTGATTTAGCCAACATCACATGTAATAAGAACACAATTCCTTATGATACGAAAAAACCTTTTATCACAAGCGGTATCAGACTTGGTACTCCAGCGATGACAACCCGAGGATTAAAAGAAGAAGATTTCATAGAAATTGCCGTTCTGATCGATATGGTCCTAAGTAATCCGGAAGACGAGAACATCTTGAACAACGTCAAGGACAAAGTCAAGACTTTGACAAAGAATCACCCTTTGCCATATTAAAATGGAAAAAGTACTTGTATGCGTCAATGACGGATTATTGAAGATCAGAATAAAACGGATATTATCTGAAAAAAACATATCACACGATATAATCTCAAACCCGATTAAAAGAAGCGAGTTATTAAACCACAGTCTGATTATCATACACACTTCCTATAAACTTGCGAATCAATTCAAATTCGTAGAAAATGTCATTTCCGAAGGACTGACGACTGTAATTTACATAACTTCCAATCCGACTTCCAATCAATTTATAGCTCTTAAAGATAATCCGAATCTGATTTTGATTGACGAAAGCAAAATGGATGTAGAACTATCTTTGGCTATCAAGATCTACAACAAATTACAAAAAGATATTCAATCATTAAGGAAAAAATCTGAAAAACTGGAAAAAAGTCTCAATTCTGAGAAAATCATGTCCAGGTGTAAAAGAGTGTTGATGACTGACGGTTTTTCCGAAGATGAGGCACACAAAGAGATTCTGAAGTTCGCAATGGACAAGAAAATCAGCAAAGAAGAAGCATGTAAACGCTTAATCGAAATGAATTCTCAAGAAGATATTGATTATAAATGAGAAATTCTATATAATATGGTCAAAATTGACAATGGCGTCAAAAAAATATGAAAGGTTATGATTGTTGTGGAGATGCAAGGCATTGGTTCATAAAATCATAAGAAAAACTAAATTGAAAAATTATACAAAGAGCGATATTCTGAAAATCGCGAAAGAAGTGAATGTACGTTACATCCGCTTGATGTTCACGGATATCATGGGGACCATCAAGAGTGTGGAAATTCCATTAGGACAACTGGAAACTGCACTTGACGGTAAAGTGATGTTTGACGGATCATCAATTGAAGGATTCGTAAGAATCAAAGAAGCCGATATGTATTTGAAACCTGATTTCAATACATGGCTAATTCTTAGCTGGGAAGAAACCAGCTATGGCAAGGTCGCAAGGCTTATTTGCGACGTCTATACACCAGACGGAAAACCATCTGATGTTGATCCTAGAGCCAACCTAAAAAGGGTTGCCAAGAAAATGGAAAAACTGGGCTTTTCTACACTTAACATCGGATTCGAACCGGAGTTCTTCTTGTTCAAACTGAATGAAGAAGGCGAAATAACCATGGATGTCAAAGACGGAGGCGGATATTTCGACCTATCACCAATCGACGGAGCGGAAGATTGCAGAAGAGACATAGTTTTGGAACTGGAGAGAATCGGGTTCACCGTAGAAGCGAGCCATCACGAAGTGGCTCCGGGACAAAACGAAATCAATTTTGAATTTTCCAACATCATCGAAGCATGTGACAACGTACAGACTTTCAAGTTGGTTGTCAAAAATATTGCAAGAAGACATAATCTCCATGCAACATTCATGCCGAAACCGATAGCTAAAATCAATGGTTCAGGAATGCACACCAATTGTTCTTTATCGGATTTGGACGGAAACAATGCGTTTTATGATCCAAAAGATCCGATGGGACTAAGTTTGGTCTGCAGAGAGTGGTTGACAGGTATTCTGACACATTCGAAAAATTACTGCGCAATCACAAACCCGACTGTCAACTCTTACAAAAGATTAGTACCTGGTTATGAAGCACCTTGTTATATTTCTTGGTCGGAACACAATCGTTCAGTCATGGTAAGAATTCCTGCGACTAGAGGAAGAACAACTAGAACTGAAATCAGAAATGTGGACACGGCAGCTAACCCGTATCTGGCCATGGCGGTCATCTTGGCAGCCGGACTGGACGGAATCGAAAATCATCTGCCTTTGATTGGGCCGATCAACGAAAATCTGTTTGAAATGACCAAAGAGGAAAGACTTAATCTCGGAGTTGAGGATTTACCGGGCGATCTGAAAGAAGCAATTGATTTGCTTGCGACCGATGAAGTGGTCAAAGAGGCTTTGGGAGGGCATATCCATAGTAAATTTGTTGAATTGAAAACAAATGAGTGGGATGAATATAAAACTCAAGTGACAGAGTGGGAAATC
>CAYZPL010000027.1:5122-9722 GCA_964480415.1 uncultured Candidatus Izemoplasmatales bacterium | reverse complement strand
TAAAATCATGAAAAAATATATTGATCAGTCAAACATAGACCTAAGTATATACTTTGACTCTCCACTCATCGAAATCAAGGAATCCTTTATTGAATTGGCCATGCAGATATATCATCCTTCTTTTGAAAAACATCTGCTCGATACACTTCATGAAATTGAGGAGAATTACATCTATGGCAACTCCCTCCTGCTCAAGAATATCAGAAAAGAAAGAGTTGACAGGTTGTATCATCAAACCTTGAAGGCTTTATCAACCTATTATTCATTCGATCTATCAAGCGGAAAATATCTTGCTAATCTTGATGAAGAAGTCACACGAATCGCTGCTGATTCCTTGACCAGATCTAATCATTTTAATTCATGTAGCTTGTTGCTAGAATATGCTAGTCAAACACCAAAAGACATGATCTATGCCGAAGCTATTGACAAGATTTGTTCATCAAACAAAGAATTTTACATGCGATTATATGATATTTTCAAAACAAATATCGATATGCGTAAAAAAATACTTATTGCCAGCGTGCTGTCCAAAAAGATAGATTACTTATTGTTGAAAATCAAGGATTCGGAAGATCTTGAAACCTTGATTTCAACTATGATCAAAAGCAAGTATTCTGTTAATATAATCAACTGGCTTAATGAGAACGGTGATAATGAAATTCGACAAAAAGTCTTAGATATCATTGCGCCTATTGCTAAAAATAATTATGAATTCTATTTGGAACTGAACGAGTATCTCGATAAAGACATTTTTAACAAAATGGGCTTTATCCAGACCAAATTTCCGGCACCGGAAAAGCCTTCTCTCGAACCAGAAATCAGGAAACGAAGATGGTTGATGATAATTTTGCTTGTAGCTATGTTATCCGTACCCGTCATATACATAATTACACATTTCCTGTCCTTCTTCTCCACTTCAATCTACGGTATTTTCACGAATTATATAATCACATTGAACAAGTGGTTTATATTCTATTATCTGATTGAAAATTTATTATACCTGTTGATGGCGATATTTGCATTGTTCGAATATAAAAAGCAAGAAAAATTCTGGCTTATTAAAAGCGATGATTTTTTGTTCGAAGATGGAATCATAACCGGAATATCGATTATAGTCCCTGCATATAACGAAGCTGTGACAATCGTGGAAAGCACAAGATCTTTGCTAAATCTCAAGTATCCTAATTATGAAGTCGTCGTTGTGAACGATGGCTCAAAGGATGAGACTTTACAGACATTGATTGATTCTTATGAGCTGAAAAGAATTGATTATTACGTCCAGGAATTGATTCATACAAGAAAGATTAAGGCTGTTTATAAGAACAAGTTTTATCCGAAGTTGACCGTTGTTGACAAAATCAACGGAGGAAAAGCTGATTCACTCAATGTCGGAATCAATTTCAGCAAACACGATTACGTATGCGGTATTGATGCCGATTCTCTGATTGAATCTGATAGCCTTCTGAAAATGATGGCCACCGTTTTGGACCATGATGAGATAACTTTGGCACTTGGTGGATCGATAGTTCCAAGCAATGGCGCTACTGTGGACCTTGGACATGTAGAAAAATACGAATTACCGAAAACCGCTTTGACAAGATTTCAAAGCATCGAGTATATCAGAGCTTTTAATGCTGGCAGACTTGGTTTTTCCAGACTAAAGTGTTTGATGATCATATCCGGAGCCTTCGGTTTGTTTGAAAAACGTGCGTTGACAGAAGCCGGAGGATATTTGACCGCTAGCACGATGAAGAAGGACACGGTTGGCGAGGATATGGAACTTGCCGTCAGAATAACGCGAAAGGCATGCGAACAAAATATGGAATATCGAATCGAATATATTCCGATGGCAAGATGTTATACAGAGATTCCAAACAAAGCCAAAGATTTGTTTTCTCAAAGAAATCGTTGGCAAAGAGGGCTGATCGACACCATGTCATATCATCGAAAAATGATATTGAATCGCAGATATCACACTCCGGGTACTATAGCCATGCCGTACTATTTCCTGTTTGAAATGGTCGGACCTTTGCTTGAAATCCAAGTTTACCTGACGTTGATTCTCGGAGCGATTTTCGGTATATTCAGTCTTGTTTTATTAGGTCTGCTTTTCATTGTTACTGCATTATTCGGCATTATGATTTCATTGGTCTCTCTACTAATACAAGAGAAATATGCGACATCGCTATCTTTAAAGGATACTTTTATAATCCTCTTTTATGGAATAATAGAAAACTTCGGTTGGAGGCAAATCATTGGCCTGTATCGTTCCAAAGGTTACTTTTCTTCACTGAAGGATAAACATACATGGGGCAGCATGAAACGTCAAGGTTTCAAAAAGTAAGTTTGTGAGGTGATATTTAATGAATTTTTTCAGCAGACTCCCTTTGGGCAGTCCTGATGAACTACCCATTTTTGGTACCGTCTATTTTATAGCACTTGTTCTGGCTTTGTTAGGACTATATATTTCAAACAGATATTTACCTTTGCTCAAAGATAGTAAGATCGAGGTTTATATCCGGATTGCAATCGCCGTTTATTTGATTTATACATCCATAAATATAAATTCATATTATATCCGGAATCATGACCCGTGGTACATTTTCATTCCTGAGGGAACTTGTGGTTTTGCTGTCGGAACATCGATCGTTACATTATTCACTAAGAGCAAATTGTTTTTCAAAATCACCTTTTTCTGGGGTTGGGGCGCATTCTTTGCTTTATTTGCTCCCAATATTATCGAAGGTCCAAGATTCTATTATTTCTATCAGTTCTACTTGAGACATATGTTGATTATAATCACCGCTCTGTATATGATGAGAGTTTTCGACTACAAGATTTTTCGGTCGGATTATAAAATATATGTACTGATAACACTGCCTATGGCTTTGCTCGGATTGCTTGCGGATTATATCATCCACGATCCAAGCACAGTAAATATCATGTACATGATGGTACCGGCAATCTGGGGAACTCCATTGGATCTCCTCTACAATATTCATCCACTATTCTATTCTTCATGTTGGGTAGCAATTGCATTCTTGTTCGGCTATGGCTATGGTCTTCCATTCTATCAGAAGGATGACCAGACGGAAATTGCATATTCATAAAAAAAGCGAGTACCTTTGGAAAAGTACTCGCTATATTTTTTAGTCCATATCGACATCGAAATTCTCGATGAATGATCCTTTTTTGATCAGTTTTGAATCGCCATGTTTTACCAGGAACATCGTTATAAATGAAGCTGCTACGAAGAATGCGGCATAAGGGAACAATACTATTCTTCCATAATGATCCATCAAGATACCGGAGAGAATAGGTGTCATTACTTGGGCAATCATGCTGGCCGCGTAATAATATCCGGTATATTTACCAACATTGGATCCATGTGCAAGTTCAGCCACCATCGGATAAGAGTTGACATTGATTGTCGCCCATGAAATTCCTGTCAATGCGAAAATTCCGTACATAATGAATTCGAGACCAGGAATATCAGGTTTCAAGAAATATATTGAAGCGAAACATGCGGTCAAGGAAGCAATACCAATCAATATTGTCTTTCTTCTACCGATTCTCGTCGCCAACATACCGATTGGAATGAATGCTATAAGAGCAGCTCCTTGTGCGACAAGCAAAGGAGTCGCAAATCCAAGATTCAGAATCTTTGGCGCATAGTCGGACAACTTAGTCGTAACGGCATTATATCCTGTGAACCATAAAAACTCGGATCCCATTATAAGGAATAAAGCTATGCGCTTCCCTCGAGCCAATTCTTGTACTGTTTCATGGTGTTCTTTGGCTTCGTTTTCTTCGGTCAATCCCAATTCAAGTTCGAGCTTTTCTCTCTCCTCGACAAGTTTCGGTTCTTTGACTTTCCATAGGAAAATTGAAAGCAAAATCAACATGACGATACCTACAGTGATGAAAGCCGGTCCGTAATTCACGTAGGATAACTTGTCAAGCCCGTATATTTTCAGAATCAGTATCGCTAATATTCCTCCGAAGGTACCCATCAAATTGATTACGGCATTACCTTTTGACCTCAGTGGTTTGATAGTCACATCCGGCATCAATGATACTGCAGGCGCTCTGAATGTCGCCATCGCAATCAAAGCTACAAGTAAAGTGAAAATGAAAATGACAAAGGTTCCCGGTGATTGGGAAGTCTCAACCCAAGCGCGCTGATTCAGATGCAGATAGAGAGCGGCGTCAAGTGTTGCCTTATCGTTCGCGGTTATCTGCCCGTTGGTCACGTTATCCAAAACGTTTTGAATTTTTTGAATAACATCAGTTTGGATTTTATTGTATTGAGTATCGGATACCAATCCCTCGGAATGTAAAGTCGACCACTCAGTTTGAATATTATTATCTATTGTCTGCCAGTCATTTACAGTAAGATTTCCAGCTTCTAACTGATCATATGTTTCTTGAATCGAAGGTACATTGGTATTGATTTTAGCCATTTGGATATTATCGCTGAACGTGAGTCCGATAAAGGCGAAAGCCGCCACAATGGTACCGACAATAATGTAAGGTGTTCTTCTTCCTCTTTTTGAATTCTTCTTGTCGGACAGATTCCCGAAAAACGGAATCAGGAATA
>CAYZPL010000027.1:0-5022 GCA_964480415.1 uncultured Candidatus Izemoplasmatales bacterium | reverse complement strand
CCTCTTTTTGAATTCTTCTTGTCGGACAGATTCCCGAAAAACGGAATCAGGAATACCGCAAAGATATTATCCAGAGACATAATGAATCCCGACCAAGTCTGGTTCAAACCAAATTTGTCGATCAGAATCTTTGTGACCACTGAATCATACGTGTTCCAAAAAGTCATAATTAAAAAGAAGGCTAAAGCCACATAAAAAGTCTTCTTATAATCAAGTTTCATATTTCACCTCATCTATTTTTTTTATAATATTATATCATGTTTACAAACCAGATAATTGGTATAGTAAGAAAAAAGTGTTCAAAACGAACACTTTCTATGGATGAATTTTACTTGCAAGATACCTAATTGCCAATTCGTTGTAATTATTAACCATGAATTCAAGTTTTAGAGTTGGCGGTTTATCCTGCAATCCCGATACAACAGTCAAATATAGAGTTTTATTGGTAGTAAACATTATCAACAATCCAATAATCCCAAGCAGACCGAGAATGATATATTTACTAAATGGTTGGAAAGGAAACGCCCTCGGAACTTTAATTATTCCCATATATACTGCGTATCCCAGAGCAAGCGAGGCAATTAACAAAACGATTCCTATCAATATTGCTAAAAAAGATTTTCTTGGTTTTTCTATACCATATTCCAATTTTCTGATTGATTTGATATCAATCTCAATCATCTTGCGCATTTTCGTTTTTCTACCTCTATCTAGAAAAATGCCGTGACTATAGACAATAAATCTTCTTGTGGTAAGAAGCATCTCATAATAATTACTTTTACCTCTTACCTTGCGGAATTCTTTATATAATTTTTCATTATCATCAAGTTGGATATTTCGCAGAATATTTTTTTTCATATAATCACCGCCAAATCTCTAGTATTCATTGTACTCTATATTATCTATATTTTCAATGCTATGGATTAAAATCACTGGGTTACTTTCCTGACTATCTTCGTAATTTCTCCGAAAATCATAGGTACAAAACCTAAGCCCAAAGCTATAGCTATTTCAACAAGCGAAAGCGGTTCAAGTTCGAAAATGGAAGCTATAGGTGGTACATAAACCAGTACTGCGAGCAAAGCAACTGAGAAGAAAACTGACAAGTTGACATAACGGTTGTCGAAAGGATTCATCTTGAAAAGGAATTTGGTTTCCGATCTGGCGGAATATGTTCTGAACAATTCACCGAAAATGACCGTTACGAAAATCATCGTTCTAGCTTGCTGGATGGTATCATTCATAACCAATCCTAGTTTGAAACTTGTAAGCGCAGCGATCAAAAGGCCTGTTGCCTGGATGAAAACCTTAATCAATGTAGGTTTGTTCAAAATCTGTTCGTCCGCATTTCTCGGTGGCATATCCATAATGTTCTCTTCGCCCTTTTCCATTCCCAAAGCGAATGCCGGGAAAGCGTCGGTCATAAGGTTGATCCATAATAGATGGATTGCCAATAACGGAATATAATCTTGGAAGAAGACACTGAAAACCATTGACAGGAAAATTATCAGAATCTCGCCGATATTGCATGAAACCAGATATATTGTGAATTTTCTGATGTTGCTGTAGATAATCCTTCCCTCTTCCACGGCTGATACTATGGATGCGAAGTTATCATCTGTAAGGATCATATTGCTGGCTTCTTTGGATACTTCTGTTCCGGTGATGCCCATGGCCACGCCAATCTCGGCTTGTTTCAAAGCCGGAGAATCGTTGACTCCGTCACCCGTCATGGCGACGACTTCACCGTTCTTCTGCAAAACTTCCACAATTCTTATTTTATCGGCAGGTGTGCTTCTGGCGAAAACGTCACAATTCAATATCGCCTGTTCGAATTCCTCGTCGGTCATAGTTTTCGCATCTTCGCTTGATAAGCTTAGATGACCTGGAGTTAATATGTTCAATTCACTGGCTATCGCCTTGGCGGTTATGAGATGGTCTCCGGTTATCATCATGACTCTGATGCCGGCTCTATGGCATTCAGCGATAGCGTCTTTTGCCTCTTTCCTCGGAGGATCGATCATTGCGGTCATGCCTAAAAAGATCAGATTCTGTTCCAATTCCATGGACTTTGGTGTCTCTGTTTCGCGATAGGCGAAACCTAAAACCCTATAGGCTTGTTCGGAATATTTGGTATTCATATCAAGGATATTCTGGATATCCTTTTTTGTAATATCTCTGACTTCGCCGTCAATCATTATCCGATTGCATTGTTCAATCAACTGGTCGGTCGCACCCTTGGTCAATACCAGATATTTATCATCTATTTTGTTGATGGAAGACATCATTTTCCTTGTGGAATCAAATGTGTATTCGTTGACTTGAGGATATTTGTGTTCTGGGTCTTCAAGTTCAAATCCGCCTTTTGCTGCCAATACCAACAAAGCTCCTTCGGTTGGATCACCCAATACTTTATTATCGCTTTCGAGGATCGCATCATTACACAAAAGACAGGCCTTCAACATGAGATCGACATTTTTGGAATTTTCTGTCTTCTTGCCTTTATATTGTATTGCACCTTTTATCTCATACCCATTTCCGGTTACGTCATATTCATTAGTCAAATCATAGATTTTCCTGACCGTCATCTCATTTTGCGTCAATGTTCCGGTCTTGTCCGAACAGATAATCGTTGCTTGCCCAAGTGTTTCAACTGTGGCGAGGTTCTTGATTATTGCATGCCTTTTCACCATCCGCTGCATACCTAGAGCTAAAACAACAGTAATGACCGCCGTTAGACCTTCCGGTATCGCTGCTACCGCCAAAGCGATTGCGGTCAAAGCGATTTGCAACGGATCCTTATGTTGAAGATACCCCAATATGAAGACAACAACGGAAACTCCTATACATATCAGACCCAATACTTTTGCAAATTGTGTAATCTTTTTCTGAAGAGGTGTTTTGCTCTCTTCGACCGCGTCTAGCATTGTGGCGATTTTACCGATTTCAGTAGACATCCCGATGCTTGTGACAACACCTTTTCCCTTGCCGTAGGTGACCAGAGTCGACATAAAAGCTGAATTGGTTCGCTCTGCCAGAGGTTTTTCTTCATCGAATTCCTTCAAGGCGTATTTTTCAACCGGAGTTGATTCACCCGTCAAAGCTGACTCATCAGTCCTCAGATTAGTGGATTCTATCAGCCTGATATCTGCTGATATATAATCTCCGGTTTCTAAAACAACTATATCTCCGACAGTGATTTCTCTGGAAGAAATCTCAATGATCCTACCATCACGGATTACCTTAGAGTGAGGTGAGCTCATCTTCTTCAATGCTGCTAAAGCATTGCTGGCCTTTTGTTCCTGATTCACTCCCAGAATCGCGTTTAGTATGACTATCGCGAGAATGACTATTCCATCTACGAAACCCTCATGGCTCATAATGCCTGTCACGATTGATACTGCAGCAGCTATAAGTAAAATGATTACCAAAAAATCATTGAATTGTTCTAAAAACATCTTAAATAAAGTTTTATGTTTTTTCTCTCTGAGTTCATTTGATCCGTATCTGGTTTGTCTGTTTTCCACTTCCGTGCTGGACAAACCAATTTCGGAGTCTACTTGGTGTGTCGACAGCACTTCAATGATCGTTTTCTGATAGTCTTCCATAATCAATGTCCTTCCATTTGATAAAAATAAGACCTATACACCTTCCATGTGCATAAGTCTTGCTGTTTTAAAAATTAAACCAGGCTTTTGGCCAGTTATGTTGATTTAATTACGCAGGCGCCAGCTACTCCCTTATTACATATAATAATATATTATTTGCCATTCAAAGTCAATTTGGTTTCAGCTTTTATTCTTATTTATAATAGTCATTGTTTTTTCCCTGATGGATTTATAATGATTGATCAGAATCTCGAATAAAAGGGCTAATAAAATCAAGAACAATGTCCAAGCGAAGACAACATCGTACTGCAGATTAACTTTGGCAAGATACAGATAATTACCGATGGATCGTTGCGTTTGCGAAAGGTACTCCGCCATTACCAAAACCTTGATCCCCAGTCCTAGCGATTGCAATAGCGCCGTTCTGATATCTCCGGAAATAAGGGGAATATAGCAATGTAAAATACCATTGAAGGCATTATTGTCTTCCAATTTGTATACATCTATCAATTCCTGATCTATGCTAATGATCGCTCCATAGATAATCTGATATATCAAAGGAAAAAGCATCAAGAATGTGATTATGTATGGTGTGGCCCTGAATCCAGCGATTATAAGCAGAATCACGGTTATAGAAATGACAGGAACGGTTCTTAAAACAGTAACTATCGGATTCATGAAGATTGCGAAATTCGGCTTTAACCCAGCTAATAAAGCCAAAGAAAAACCGAATACGAACGCTACTATGATTCCGACTAATAACCGTAAAATTGTCGCCAATATTACGGATAACGAATCTTTATTTATGAAAATTTGCCCAAATGCTTTCAACACTCTATCCGGGGTCGGCAGTAACAACTGGTTATTCACATACAACCCTGCAATCACCCAGACGAGAAACAAAAAGAATATGGATAGTGCCGTGATACTGACTTTTTTCAAATTAGACTCCTATATCAATAGTAGAATCCGTCATCAGGAAGTTGTCCCCCGATCAGATTCGGATTCATATCCATAATGATTGTGAAATATTGTTCTAGGGCTGGTCTGACATCCTGAGCTGATTCATATGCCAAATTACAATTCGGAATCGCACTTTCTAAAACCGGCCGTGTAAAACTGTAACCAAATTGAATCGCTTTGGTTATAGCATCGTCGGTATCGTTATTTACTTTATTTATAGAAGATTCCAAATCATTTAAAAAACCGTTGATTTGATTGTCGGTCAGCGTATCTTTTGCGAATACTCCAGCTTGCGGATATGATGATGTGCCGGTTATTTTTTGGTATTCCGCTTGCATATCTATTACTTTCAAACCACTTATATTGGCCATCAATACCGATAATGAAGGTTCTGCGCTCAATACGATTTTACTTTTATCGGCCGTGATGACACCGGTTATATCCGCAACTG
>CAYZPL010000026.1:0-9859 GCA_964480415.1 uncultured Candidatus Izemoplasmatales bacterium | reverse complement strand
CCGGCTAAATCATCAATTAAGGTACTTCCGTCAATCGTTGCGCCGCGTTCTTCAATGGAATATAAATGCTGATATCCATTGGCTAAAATGTAATCGGTGATCAGGTTGGCTTGTTGGTACCACTCCAAAGTTGTTTTTTCGCTGCTTGATACCCAATTTCCTTCCACAAACTCGTAAGCTTGTCCATTACCTTTCATACCGTACTCATCCCCAAGTTCCTGCTTGGTCATTTCGTGCCATGCGAATGTTTCTCCTGCGGGTTGCCCCTGCAACATGTCAAGTTTCAAGTCCGATATTACGCCATTTTTATCCACATACATGCTGGCGATGTATAGATCATCGTTTTCACAGTATATGGCTTGTACTTTTCCGGCTCTTGCGTACCTGATAGCGTCCGTCGCAAGGGTCGTATAACTGGAGTCTTTGATTGTCACTCCAGCTATGTTGGAAAATCTTTCGTCGATTTTCTCTACCGACCTGTATCCATTTTCCAGCAAATGTTCCTCAATCAATACAATTTGTTCATGCCACTCGTATTCCGGCTTGAGTGTTTCATTTTCGACCCACGCCCCGTCTATCAGTTCGTATTTTGAACCATGATCCTGCATCCCATATTCGTATCCCAGTTCCTTCTTCGTTTTTTCCGCCCATCTGTAAGTGTAAGTCAGGGATTCTCCCGACCCTGCTTGAATTGCTTCTCCTGTTCTCACATCAATGGTGTATTTGACGATTTGGTTAGCTTCGATCGTGACAGATACATAGGTCACCGTGGGGGCGTTATGGCTTATCGATACCTCATATGCCAGAAATTCCCCGTCGACCGGATAAAGTGTATGACTACAACCCGAGAGAAAAAGAGTCAAAACTACTGTTAACAGTAGAATTCCGATCTTTTTCATATAACCTCCTTTCTCATTTATTTTTAATAATTAGCATAAAATAATAAAACTCATATATAAAAGTTCAAATATTGTTATTTCATTTCTTCTTCTGAAAACAATCCGAGTTGAAGTAATTCTTTTTTGATGTTATCTTCTTGATTATAAAAAAAGCATAATTTTTCATGTGCAACCGAGACAAAAATTAATTGGTCGTCTTTATAAAAATAAAGATTTTCAGGTAAATTAGGATATTTAAAATCATATAAATTACTATTCTTTAGTAGAAAGTTTTCAAGTATGGATTTGCTAAATCTGACTTTATAAATAACTTTTACAAATGTTTTGTATGGATTGATACGGCTTGGAGCATAATAATAACCCTCGTCATTATCGTGGTCCGGATATACAAAATCCCTATATCTTTGCAAAATATTTTCTGCTATTACAGGAAATTTCTGGACTATGGATTTCTCATAATCATATAAAGAATCTTTATTATCAGGATCATTATTATCGTAAGGTGCAGTCCAATGCAATTTATAGTCTGTTAAGAAAAAGCTGATTGTATCACATTTTTTGTACAGGTACTGCATTAAGTCAACAAATTTTTCTCCTTTAATGTCCGCGTAAATATGTGTCATCATTTATTACCTCTTTGCTAAAAGTAAACATACCGAATATGTCCCTTGCCTTTTCCGCTAGTACCAGTGTGAAGTGATCATAATAATTAATTGCTACTTTATTTTGACACCTTCATTATAATATATGTAGACGTGCTTGCCAATTGGTTGACGGAAATTTACGGAATAATAAATAAAAAAAGCTAGCACCACAATGGTGTCAGCTTTCTGATTCTTGTTGTTTTTTCTTGGCGAAATATTCTGCCAAATACGCTTTTAAAGCCTCTTCGTTTTCCTTCTTCATCGGTTTACATTGAGTCGGAACGGCCTGCATTTTCAACATGGCGATTGCCATTTCCTTGCAGCCGGGGTAACCGCAGGCTCCGCAATTGTATCTCGGTAAAATCTCGACTATTTCTTCAATGCCCGGATCTTCTTCCACATAGAATGCTTTTCCAATCAGATATATCAGAAGTCCCATGACGAAACCCACCCCTGCCAGAATTAAAGCTGGTAGTAATATATCCATCAAACGATACCTCCGAATCTGGAGAATATCATTGCTAGGATAGCGGCAATGATCAAAGCGATCGGTGCCCCTTTGAACGCTTTTGGAACTGGAGCGAAATCAAGTTTTTCTCTGATCATCGAGAATATGTACATGACGAACAGGAATCCCAGTCCGATGAAAGTTGTATATACAAGCATTTGCACGAAAGTATAATCTCTACCGACGTTGAGGAAAGCCACACCAAGTACGGCACAATTGGTCGTGATCAGCGGCAGATAAATTCCCAACCCTTTGTAAAGAGCAGGCGAAATCTTTTTCAAAATGGTTTCAACCATTTGAACCAAAGCGGCGATGACGAGAATGAATACGATCGTCTGCATGAATTCTATATTCAGCGGTGATAAAACGTATGTGAACAAAGCCCACGTTACAGCACTTGAAATGATCATGACGAAGATCACGGCGAAACCCATACCTAGGGCTGAACTTCTTTTCTTGGATACTCCAAGGAAAGGACAAATTCCCAGGAACTGGGTCAAAATTACGTTTTCTGCTATAAAACCGGCAAAAGCAAGCGCTATAAGTTTATCCATTTGCTTTCACTCCCTTTGCTTTTTTGTTTTTTTGGATGCTGCTGACCATCGTTATTATTCCGAGAAGGATCCCAAATGTCAGGAACGCACCCGCGGGTTGTGTGAACAATGAAATCGGTTGGATATGCAAGAAATTTAGCAACGGTACGAAATCGACCTGGATTTTCCCCCATACCGTCAACGTTCCGTTTCCGAGTATTTCTCTGAAGAAACTGATGAGCATGATGGCAAGACCGTATCCGGCAGCCATTCCCGCTCCGTCTATTACCGAATCAAGCGGTGTGTTTTCAGAAGCGAACGCTTCGGCTCTACCGAGGATGATGCAGTTGACGACGATCAACGGCAAGAAGATGCCAAGTGCATAGAACAAATTGATTATGAAAGCATGCATCAACATCTGTACCAATGTTACAAGTGTGGCGATGATGACGATGTATACCGGTATACGTACCGGCCTTACGAGTTCCGCAAGTTTGGCATTGCTCATGATAAGAGATACCAGGAAGTTCGAACTGACAAGCACGAAGAATACCGCGACACTCATGCCGATCGCATTTTCAAGCGATGTGGTGACCGCCAAAGACGGACACATGCCGAGCAATGCGACAAATAGCGGATTTTCTTTTATGATTCCCTTAAGGAAGTTTTCTTTCTTATTCACCTGAACCACCTCCAAAATCCGTAGCCGCTCTTTGTTGAACGGCTGTGAAACAAGCCAGGACGGCTCTTGAAGAATACGTGACACCGCTGATTCCGTCGAAATTGCTGATGTCACTGACATTATCTCCTGTGACGCCGAAATCGTATCCGACGATCTTGGAACCGAATCCGCTGGTTTCTTGTTGCGCTACGACTTTATAGTTCTTGATCGTCATGTCGCTATTGACTGCGATCATCATTTGAATCGGATCGGTTGTGTTATAACCATATGCCTTGACGGAATATACTATCGCATCAAGTGTTCCGTCTGTTTTACCGGTCAATTCGTATTTTGCATCCACTGTGACTTTTACATCCACATTGTTGTTGAATATGTTGACTGTGACCATATTGTAGTCGCCTGACAGATCCACTTCATTGACTGTATAATTATTCAAATCGTAGAATTCGCCGATTACTTCATATTTGATTTTCTGTTCTTCTGTCTGGATGATCGGTGCCGTGAAAGAGTTGACGACCGAAAGTAACAATCCGCAGACTAGGCCGAACACCAACAGGACGAGTCCTGATACTAAACCTTTATTCATGGAGACTACCTCCAATCAAAAGATCAACAGGTGCGCTTAATGTTATATTACCTGTATTATCAGCAGGTAATCCTGGTTGATCGATCGCTTGACTGTTCATATGTTTTGACCATAAGCCACCGAATATCAGTATCGATAACAATATCAATATCATAATCAGCATCAGCCAATTTCTTTTGAAATATGCGATGAAACCATTGAAACATTTCTTAATTAATTCTTGAAATTTTGTCATATTACATCACCCCTCCCAAATGGAAAAAGGTAATCCATGTAGTGTAATGACTACCGGTTCCTCCCTTTATAACGGTATAAGCCATTATAACCAGGAGTAGTGCTACCAAAATGAATAACTTCCCAAGCACCGGTTTCCTGAATTTGTTTGCACGGATAACTGCTGTGAAATTATCAATAGGCATCGCGAACAAGTTCAAGACCACGATTGCGGTAGCGACACCTTCAGGCATGCTGCCAACGAATCTGAACAACACCGTCAAGGTACCAAGCATCAAAGCATAATATATCTTTCCAAGTGGATTTCTCGGAGTGGTGACAGGTTCTGTCGCCATGAAAACAGCTCCGAAAATCAAACCACCTGACAATATCGAATAAGTCGGGAACCAAATGCCTGCGTCTCCCACTATCGCTCCCATTGCCCATGAAAGCACAAAAACAGTGCCGACATAGATAAGTGGAGTGAACCATTTGATGACTTTCCTGTAGACAAGCCATAAATAACTTACTATCATTACTGCTGCCGAGGTTTCACCCAAAGCACCAGGAACCGTTCCGAAGAAGAAATTCCACAAAGATCCGTAAGGTCTTACCAAAGCATCATATGAAATGACATTATGAACCGAAAGATTTGTTAGCGATGTCGCTCCGGCATATGAATCAATCAGATTTTCGTAATTGTTCATGACACCGCCGGCATCGTTGATTATACCGAGAAAAGTGAATCCTACAACAACATAACCGATAACGGCAGGATTGAAGATATTGTGTCCGAATCCCCCAAACAGCATCTTCGCTACTATAGTACCCATGAAACAAGCGAAGGCGAGAACCCATAACGGGGTATGGATCGGCAACAAAAGTCCCAAAATCAATCCAGGTATCGGTGCATAAGAAATAGATAATTTCTTAATTAATCCTCTAAGATTTCTGGATTCGGGATCGGTAACGAAATGGAACATTCCTTCCATCAAAACCCCAAATGCGGCGCTGACTATGATGAAGAACAACGGATAGAGCATTCCCCAGATATCTGTATCTTTATGAATATAAACGATAATTCCGTTTTTATACCAGGCGAACAAAATAACGGGAATAAGACTTATAATGAAATCTCTCATTATAATGGTGGTTCCCTGATTCTTAGCGTCTGACATTCTTAAGAATGGTGCTTTACCATTTGCGAATCGTGCCATTATTTTGCCCCCTTCTTCAAGAAGTCTTTCGCTTTGCCAACAGCTTCTGAGATTTCAATATGTGATGGGCAAACGTATGAGCAAAGTCCGCACTGAATGCATTTGTCAGCCGCTAATGCTTTGATCATGGTATCGCTCCTCAAGTCTAAAGCTCTTTTAATTTCTGTAGGTGCTAAGTACACAGGGCATACGTCCGAACATTGGCCGCATCCCAGACATTCAGGATTGTTTTCTTCCGTGAATGGCTTGATGATCACCGCGCTCAAAGTGTCACCGACGATCAGATCGTCGATGAGAATAGCTCTTCCGGTCATCGGTCCTCCGGCGATATAATTGGCTTTCGCAGGATCGAGGCCATCGATATATCCTCCGGCCATTTCAATCAGTTCGCTCACCTTTGTTCCGAGTGGAACATGGAAGTTCATCGGATCTTTGATTCCTTCACCTGTTATGGTGATGGGTCTAGATATTAGCGGCATGTTGTTTTCAACTACATCTGCAAAGACGATCGCTGATGATGCATTGTCGACAATCACACCGGCTTCGGAAGGTAGTCCAGAATATGTTTTCTTGACGACTTTCTCGATGATGAATTTCTCCCAGCCCGCCGGATAAACATTATCCAACGGGAACAGTGTGATATTCGGATAAGCTTTCAAATAAGGTTTGAGAGCTTCCTTGATTTCCTTGTTGTATCTCTTATAAGCTACAACACCGTTCTTTGCGTCAGCGGCTCTCATGAAATAGCTCAAACCTTTGATCATCTTTTCAGGGTATTTGAGAATATAAGTATAATCGCATGTCAAATATGGTTCACATTCGACTGCGTTGATAATTAAAGTATCAATCGGATCTTTCGTTTTGAATTTCACATAGGACGGGAACCCCGCTCCACCCAAACCTACTAGACCGGCTTCTTTCATCTTTGTGATCAGATCTTCCCTTGTCAAATCGTTGACATTGGATTCCGGCTTGATCGAATCGAATAATTCGTTTTTGAAATCATTCTCGATCTCAATCGAATTGACCATTCTCCCACTTGAATGCCATACTTTCTTGAAAGCAGTCACGTTTCCACTTACGGACGCATGGACCTCAAGTTCTCCGAATCCTTCTCTTTTGGCGACAGGTTGTCCGACCTTGACATAGTCTCCGACCGCAACCAGTTCCTTAAGATTGCTAGCCTGTTGCAAAAGGGGAATGTAAACGAATTTAGGATTGAAGTAATCTTTTATAGGCTTATGTTTCGACATTTCTTTTCTTCCGTCGATATGAAGCCCTTTTATTTTATAAAAAATCATGTACTCTCCTCCGAATCTGTACTTAAAACCAAAGAATATTATAACACATTATATATATCATAAAAAGGAAAAATTTAGGTAATTAGTTAAAGTAAATTTTTACCAGTTCGATTGCTTTTTTGATGTCCGATCTGGATGTCTGATGATGGGTCACGAATCGGAAAACCCCTTCATAAGGTTCGATCTTTACACCGTTCGAAAACATATATTCGTGTAGCTTGAATTTGCGCTTGTCATCGATATCGAAAAACACCATGTTGATGTCCCTCTGACTATAATCGATTTTGATGCCCGGGATTTCCGATAGTAATCCTTCCATGTACTTCGCGTTCTCGTGATCTTCATTCAGACGCTTGGACATTTCTTCGACAGCGATTATGGCCGGTGCTGCCAAAATGCCGATCTGACGCATGCCTCCGCCCATCATTTTACGTTTGAGTCTGGCTCTGTCGATAAATTCTTTTGGTCCGACCAAAACGGTTCCTACCGGCGCACCAAGACCTTTTGAAAGACAGACACTCACAGTCTCGGCACAATCCGCCAAGTCCTTCACGTCGCAACCAAGCGCGACCGCTGCATTAAAAATCCTTGCGCCGTCAAGGTGCACAGGGATGTTATGCTTGTTAGCAATTGCATGTACTTTATGAAAATAATCGACCGGCAAGACTTTTCCGCTGTATGCGTTTTCGATACAGATGAGTTTCGTGCCCGGTGATGATAAAGATTTTTGCTTGATTGATTTTTCCAGTTTCTCCAAATCCCAGATTCCGTTGTCGCTTTCCAATGTAAAAAGTTGGACTCCCGCTATGATGGATGAAGCTGCCGATTCGTGCTGGACGATATGGGCATTCTGATCAAGAATAACCTCATCACCTTGATTACAATGGGTAAATAGAGAGAGCTGGTTCGAGAAAGTCCCGGATGGAACGAATATACCGGCTTCCTTTCCCATCTTATTAGCTACTATCATCTCCAGCTGATTGGCCAGTTCGTCATCCCCGAAAACATCGTCTCCTACTTCGGCGTTGTACATCGCGTCACGCATAGCCTTGGTCGGCTGGGTTACTGTGTCGCTTCTGAAATCAATGAATTTCATCTTCTTCGTTTATAATCCTTTCCTGTAATTTCTTTGATAACTCGAGCATTTTTCCATAAAATTCTCCATATAAATCTCTGAAACATAAATCCTTGATGGTCTTTACATTTCTTTCGATGAGTTCTTTTTCTCTTTCCGGATCGAAAATAGGCAGATTGTGCTCCAGTTTGTAGATGCCGATCTCTTTTACGATGGTGAACCTTTCCACAAACAAAGCCTTGAGTTTTTCATCGACCTCATCGATTCTCTTTCTGAATTCTTCCACATTATCACCTCTTGATAATTTATACTATTAACATTTTAACATAAAACCAATTATATTTATATAATTGCCATAAGATATTTCTTGTCTAATTAAGGTAAAGCAAAAAAAAAGCCTGATTTCTCAGGCATGTTCCTTTAGATACTTGTTTATCGCGACCGCTGCATGCGCTCCGTCGCTTGCGGCTTTGACGACCTGCAGCAATCCGCCGATGCAGTCTCCGGCTGCGAACAGTCCGGGGATATTGGTCATGAAGTTCTCATCGACAACCATATTGTTGTTTTCGATGAAAGCTCCCATTCTCAAAGCGAAATCTGATGCGGCCGGTGTTCCCATCGCCACGAATAATGCGTTAACTTCATACTCACCATTTTCTGTTACCACTTTTTCGACCACGTTTTGGCCTTTGATTTCAACAATCTTGTCAGTAACGACTGATTCTCCCACTTCGACTTCAAGATTCTGTCCGTTCGTGAAAACAATCAGATCCTTCGTGAAATTTCTTAAGATTTCAAGTTCTTCAAGCATGAATTCTTTATTTCCGATTATGCCAATTCTCTTATTGCGGTAAATAAATCCATCACAGATGGCACAATATGAGATGCCCTTCCCGATAAAATCATGGAATCCTTTAACACGTAGATTCGGCTTTGATTGGCCTGTGGCAAGCAATACGACTTTTCCGGTGTATTCTCCCTTGGTCGTTTTCACCGTAAAATCATCGAATTGATCGATACCGAGTGCTTCCTCTTCGACGACTTCAGCCCCAAGTCTTTTTGCCTGGTTGAGTCCTCTCTTCAATAAATCTTCACCGGATATGGTAGTTTCAAAACCATAGTAGTTATCGATATGACCGGTTTTTCCAAGCGAACCCTTATCCTTCATGATTATCAATGTGTTCTTTTTGAATCTTTGCAAATAAATAGCGGCTGATGCCCCTGCAGGTCCTCCGCCAATTATTATTACATCGTACATCTTATAATCCAAGTCTTCTTAATAGATCTTGCTTTCTCATCAAGCCGATAACCTGTTGTTTCAGTTCCCCGCCTTCAAACAAGATGACGGTAGGAATGCTTGAAATACGATACTGGTTTGCCAAATAGCCCTCTTCATCAACATTGACCTTCGCGATTTTGACTTTTCCGGCTAAATCGCTTTCGATTTCTTCCAATACCGGAGCCAACATCAAACAAGGTCTGCACCATTGCGCCCAGAAGTCCACGATTACCGGGACATCAGAACCCAATACTTCTGTTTTGAAATTCTCAACTGTTACTTTAACTGGCATAATATAATCCTCCTCTAAAATTCCTTTATATTTTAACATTCTATTCTATATTTTTCCAAACATTTTGCTTAAAAAACCTAAAAATCTTTTTCGTCGAGTCTGAATGTGGTCCATTCCGCTAATTCTCGTGCTCCTTTTTTATTATAGAAATCGATTGCTGGGGTGTTCCACTTCAAGCATACCCATTCCATTCTACCACAATTATTTCTTTTTGCTTCATCAATCAAATAATTGAAAAGCATGTTTCCATATCCTTTGCCACGATACTTTGGATATACGAACAAATCTTCAAGATATAAACCTTTTTTCCCCTTGAAAGTTGAGAAGTTGTAGAAATACAAAGCGAATCCCAAAGGCGTGTTGGTTTCATCGAACGCGATGATTACTTTCGCCTCATTTCTGACGAAAAGCGAATCATGAAGAGTCTGTTCGTCGGTTGTCACCTGATCGGACAGTTTCTCATAGTCGGCTATGCCTTTGATAAAATCAAGGACGATACCTGTTTCGTCCTCTTTTGCGGCTCTAATTGTAATTGGCATCAAATCACTCATTTCTTGCATTTTTCTTCTTTCAGCAAATCATTGTAGGTTTTATAAATGATATCGGCCAATGTTGAAAGGGATACATTAG
>CAYZPL010000025.1:0-9940 GCA_964480415.1 uncultured Candidatus Izemoplasmatales bacterium | reverse complement strand
TCTGTCAGATGGTTCAGATGATATGAAAATCAGCCATGACTATAGAATGTCTAAAGAAAACATCCTGTTGTCTATTCAAAGATCAAGCAATTATCCGAAACATCTTGAAGTCACATTCAAAGAAAAAAAAGCCATTCTAGGATTATGAAATCCGGAATGGCTTTTATATTATGCGCAATATAAAAAGGCTAAATCAATTGATTCAGCCTTTTAGTGGTCTTTTATTATGTATAAAATATATTATGGAACTATATGTTAAAACAACCCCATTCCGAATGCTGCTGCGAAAACCAGAGATATGGTTGTCATCAGTTTGATGAGTATGTCGATCGAAGGTCCAGCTGTATCTTTGAACGGATCGCCGACAGTGTCTCCGGTAATTGAAGCTTTGTGAGCTTCGGAACCTTTTCCTCCGTGAGCTCCAGTCTCTATCAACTTCTTTGCATTATCCCAAGCTCCACCGGCATTGCCCATGAAAAGAGCCAACATGATACCAGTTACCAATGTTCCTGCCAACATGGCCCCTAGAACTTCATAACCGAAGATGAAACCAATGACTAGCGGGGTGATGATTGCCAACATTGCAGGAAGAATCATTTCCTTAAGTGCTGCTTGCGTGGATATTTTAACACATTTGGCATAATCAGGCTTTACCTTGAATTCCAAAATACCCGGGTTTTCCTTGAATTGCCTTCTAACTTCGTCAACCATCTTGTTGGCGGCCTTGCCAACGGACTGGATGACGAGGCTGGAGAAGAAGAATGACAACATGGCACCTATGATAAGCCCGGCAATGACTTCCGGTTTGGCGATGTTGATGGAGGTCACTCCGGCTTTTCTGATGAAAGCTGCGAACAATGCGATTGCGGTCATGGCTGCCGAACCAATGGCGAAACCTTTTTCGATAGCCGCTGTCGTATTTCCTACAGAATCCAAGGTGTCAGTGATTGCGCGGACACTTTTATCGAGTCCGCTCATCTCGGCGATTCCACCGGCATTATCTGCAATCGGACCATAGGCGTCGACACTGACCGTGATACCAGCTGTCGACAACATTCCTACAGCTGCCAATGCGACTCCAAGCAAACCGGCTACGGTATATGATATCAAAATCCCTCCTGCAAGAATAAGTACAGGAATCATTGTGGATTGCATCCCGGTTGAAATACCGGCGATTATATTGGTGGCGTGACCGGTTCTTGACTGGTCAGCGATATTCTTTACATGTCTGTAATCCGCAGATGTGTAAAATTCGGATACAAGGCCGATCAGCACACCGACGAAAAGGCCAACGATGATCGCAACTGATGGTGCGAAACCGAACTGGATGTTACGGAAGTTCATCAGGATATTATTCTGATAATACATGTCGGAAGTGATCGTGTCCAAAAAGATGAAATTCATCAATACTGTCAAACAAATGAACACTATTCCGCTGACATACGTACCCATCTTGAGTGATTTGAACGGGGATTTTCCTTCTTTTCCCTTGACGAAGAAACTACCGACGATTGAACCGATAACTCCCGAAAAAGCCACAGCCAAGACAAAGAGGATTGCCTTCATGCGGAAACCTGATGTGAAAATGAGTGCAGCCATCGTCGCAGCACCGATAATCGAAGATACATAACTTTCCAGCAAGTCGCTACCCATACCGGCCACATCGCCAACGTTATCGCCGACATTGTCTGCGATGGCGGCTGGATTTCTCGGATCATCTTCGGGAATTCCCGCTTCGATCTTACCGACCAAATCCGCGGCTACATCGGCTGCCTTAGTATAAATACCTCCGCCGACACGACCGAAGAGCGCTATGGAAGAAGCACCCAAAGAGTATCCGGCGGCATAGGTGATCGCTTCATAAGGATCAACTCCAATGAAAAAACAAGCCGTGATGACTATCATCAATCCCAAAAGTCCGAATCCGACGACTGACATACCCGTAACACTTCCACCTTTGAAAGCTACATCCAAAGCTTTGATAATACCGGAATTCTGTGCAGCTGTAGTGGTTCGCATATTGGCACTGGTGGCACTTTTCATGCCGAACCAACCAGCCAAGAGACTGAAGATTGAACCAAGCAGGAACGAAAGAGCTGTACCCGCACCATAGAAAATCGCAGAATACCAATGTTGTTCAATAACGACATTCGTATTGGAATTAGCTGTCAGACCAGATATCGCATCGTACCCCAGATAAAAACCGACCAGAATCACAACTGTGGTAATTGCGATATAAATATAAATGACTCTATGTTCGCTTTTTAGAAAGGCATTGGCGCCCTTCTTAATATCAGCACTGATTTCTCTGACTTTTTCCTCTCCTTCATCGAATGAGAGTACGCGTCTGTATAGATAGAGTGCATATACAAGTGCGCCTATCGATACAAGAATTCCCAAAGCAATAAAAATGATTTCCTTCATCTATTAAACCCTCCCTGAATTTACAAATAAAAAACGCCGTGCATTACATTAAACGCAATTATAATATGGATACACAACATTATATTTTCTCTTTTAAAAGATTATATCATTATTTAAGGCAAAAACAAACAGACCACATAATTTTTCAGAATTTTATTTTTGTACTGAATATATCTAGTAAACAGGATATTCTCCATGCGAACAATCCTATCTTAATAGGTCCCGATTTGGTATTAAAATTCATGTTTCTCTATATTTTTATCAGTATTTCATGTATAATTGAAATACATTTCTTAAAAACTGAATAACATAATGGAGGGGTTTATGAACGAAAGAATCATACTGGATGTCCATGAAAGACCAAAGAAGATAGCATCTTGGATTTTTATGAGCCTCCAGCACGTATTTGCCATGTTTGGAGCTACTGTACTGGTTCCGATCTTAACAGGGTTGCCGGTGGGAGTCACTTTGATAGCCAGTGGTATAGGTACTTTGATCTATATCTTTTTCACCAAAGCGAAAGTACCGGTATATCTGGGAAGCAGTTTCGCATTTATCATCGCGATACAAGCATCGACGATAACAAACGCGGACGGATCAAAAGATTTCAGTGCGGCTTATTTCGGCTTGATGGCAGTAGGTATCATCTACGTTATCGTGGGAATCATCATCAAGTTTGTCGGCAAGGATTGGATAAGAAAAGTGTTGCCTCCGGTAGTAGTAGGGCCGATGATCATGATCATCGGATTGGTGCTTGCGCCAGTGGCTATTCAAAGCGCCGGATTAGATGGCGGGACGACTTTTGAAACACCGCTTATAGCTTTGATAACATTTGTAGCGGTGATTGTCATCGGTATCTATACGAAAGGCATATTCAAGATAATACCTTTCTTACTTGCCATTCTTATCGGATATGCTGCATCATTATCTTTGGGAGTGGTCAGTTTTAAAGAAGTCTTTGGAGGAGTCGATTTCTTTACGATTCCAAATTTCAGATTCGTTGGAACGTATAATGCCAATCTGGATGCGGTGTTGATGTTCGCACCGATAGCCTTTGTGACAATTGCCGAACATATAGGGAACCACACGGTTTTGAGTCAGGTAATGGGCAGAAACTTATTACTTGATCCAGGCCTTGACAATACTTTGCTAGGCGACGGTGTCGCCACGTTCGTCAGTGCCGCAATCGGCGGACCTGCGAATACGACTTACGGAGAGAATACCGGAGTCGTGGCAATGACCAAAGTCGCAAGCGTCTGGGTTACAGGTGGCGCGGCGGTAATTGCGATCATGTTAGGTTTCTTCGGCTATATTCAAGCCTTTATTCTAGGTATTCCGAACGGTGTTTTAGGCGGTATCACACTAGTCTTATACGGATTGATAGCCGCTAATGGAGTGAAGGTATTGGTCGAGGAAAAAGTTAATCTCGCAAACATGAAGAATCTTGTTATCGTCGGAGCGATGCTTGTAATCGGCCTTGGTGGTGCAGAGATCAAACTCAACAGCAGTATTTCCCTAACAGGCATGAGCCTTGCGGCCATTGTGGGCATTATTCTGAATCTGATCCTCAATTTCAATGCCGATAAAAACATTAAGAATATCGATATTGAGCAAGATTTTGAGAAGATACCATAATATTCGCTTTACTTGCATGAGTCAATATAGAATTTGATTTGTATTATGAATTATTATGTAATTTGTATATTCAGGTAAATAATCCATAACACTGAACCTTGAATATTGTAGACAAAAATAACAGGAAAAGACATATTATTTTAATTTAATATGTCTCTTTTTTGTGCTTAATGTAAAAAGTATTTGCGATATACATCTTTAGAAATCAAAGCCAACCATGAAAATCAGACCAAGAATAGAATAGATAAAAAGGAACTCGAGTGAATTATACAGAAGATAATATCAATAACCGGATTTATCGAGACTCTTATATATGATATAATTTATTTATGAAGCATCAATACGGAGGTATCCATGAATAAAGTCAGAACAATCAAGAAAATCACAAGAGGAACGCATGCCATCGACGGCGCAGGAGTTCATCTTGTCAGAGTAGTGGGCTATAGGGATACGACGGATTATGATCCGTTCTTATTACTTGACGCTTTCGATTCAAGAAACCCTGAAGATTACATCAAAGGATTTCCTTGGCATCCGCATAGAGGCATAGAAACCATAACCTATCTAATCGAAGGAGATATCGAGCATGGTGACAGCCTTGGCAACAAAGGCAGCATCCTCGCCGGAGACTGTCAATGGATGACAGCTGGTTCAGGAATAATCCATCAGGAGATGCCACAACCGACAAAACGTCTTTTAGGTGCACAACTTTGGCTTAATATGGCTGCTAAAGACAAGATGTCACATCCGAAATACGGCGACATAAAAAGCAAGGATGTTCCGATAGTAAAAAAAGAAGGGTCAAAAGTTCATATTATTGCAGGTAATTATCATGATGTGCCCGGTGCCTTTGAAGGTAGTTTCATAAAAGCGACATATCTGGACGTAGAATTGGATTCCGAATCTTCATGGAATTACAGTGTGCCAGATCAGGATACATTATTTGTATATATAATTTCCGGCACTGGAAAGTTTGGCGAAATTCTCGTCGAGGAAAAATCCGCGGTACTATTCTCCACTGGCGATACATTCCATATCGAAACTGAAAAGAAACCAATCAGATTCCTTTTATTCTCGGCTCCGAGACTGAATGAACCTATCGCTTGGGGCGGACCGATCGTCATGAACACAAGAGAAGAGCTCAATCTGGCATTCAGAGAACTTGACGAAGGTACATTCATCAAGCATAAGTAGTAATTTACCAAGAATTCCATAGGTTATTGTAATGATAAATTTATTGTGGTAGAATGAGGTAAAAAGATGCATTGAAACAATTATATGAATAAAGCCCAAGGCAGATTGTGTCCTTGGGCTCTTTTTTTAGGGGGGGTAAGTGTATGAAAAAATTATTGCTGATAGTAATCAGCCTGACTTTGGCGATGGCATTATTTGCATGTGACAAAAGTAACGATGGAAAAACCAGTGATCCGGCAGCACAATTTGTTCTGGACCTTGCTCACAACCAAATGATTGCCTTGTTCTTTGACGACAAATGGCAGCTTAAAGACGATAAAGGCATTGGAGTGTCCAGTCATGATTACGATAGAATGTCAGCTTTCAAGGATGACTCGGCTGTAGTCGAGAAATATGGGAAAATGAATTTGATCGATAAAAACGGCAATAGTCTGTTCGATCAGGATTATGATGGGATTTACAAAGACATGGAAACGAGCAATGTCATCTATAAAGTCGGTCAGAACTGGGGAGTGAGAGATGAGAACAACAATGTGATCGTCCATCCTATATACGAAGATATTAGGGCTTATCAACAAGGTCTAGCTGCCACTAGAATGGATGGTTCATGGGGATTTTTGGATGCGACGGGAGGATTACAGATTCCAACACAATATCAAGAGGCAAAAGACTTTTCCAACGGATATGCCGCAGTCAAGAACAATGATATGTGGGGTTACATAGACGATGAGGGAAACGTCAAAATCGATCTTAAATATTCCTATGCTTCTGACTTCGACATTAACAATGTGGCAAGGGTTTATGACGGCACTACACAGAAATACTATCTGATCAACAAGAACGGTGATTCAATCATTACAGCTGATCAACTCTGGTCATCAGGTGGGCCATTGTATGCTGCTGAACAGAATGATCTGTTCTATTTCTTTAAATCAGACGGAACGAAATTCACAGACCAAGCATTCAGCCAGATCTGGTTCACATATGATTATTTTGCCACTGTTAATAATGATGCAGGTGATATGACTAATATCTGGTTCAATCAAGACGGAACCATCAAACTCCAGGCGTATTATAATAACAGCAAGTACTGGTATAATAGAGACGAACGCCATTTGATGCAGTTGGTTGAAGGTATGGTACAATCCGTCAGAGACTATCAATCATTGACGCATTATGCGTCAGGAAACGTGATGTTTGTTACTGTCGATCAGAATATTGAGGTGCATATAGAAGACAAGAACTATATTTTGAGTGCCGATGATGTCGCGCAGATTTTGCCGGATGAAAAATTCATTGTGGAGAGAGGTAACAGTTACGGCATAATCAACGCTGAAAATCAGACTGTTCTGGATTTTAATTATGATTATCTAGCTCATACTCAAGATGGATTTTATATCTTTGGCAGTAATGGGCTTTACGGTGTCATGGATAAGAATTTTGACACCATTTTTCCAGCAGAGAACCAAGATATTGCAATAGCACCTAATCTACTCTTTCTGGTTCCATAAAGAATAAAATACCATTCTTTTAGAACGGAAGGCTTTATAAAAAAGTGATATTAGTCTCAATAATTGTTCCATGTTAGGAAATTGGAACAATTTTAGATAACTTTGGAAGATTATATTAAAATTAGGAATGATTCACGATATAATAGTATGGGTAAGTGAAATTAATGACACAAATTATATGAGGAGTATGATAATATGGCTATTGAAATCAGAGAAGTCACATCAAAGAAAGATATCAGGAAGTTCATGGAATTTGCGAACATTTTATATAAAGACGAACCAAACTATATCCCTCCGATATTCTCGGACGAGATGAAATCTGCGGATCCAAAATACAATCTGAATCTGAATTATTGCGACGCTATCTTACTTCTGGCGTATAAAGACGGAGAAATAGCAGGCAGACTCAGAGGCGTTGTCAACCATAAGTACAACGAAAAGAACAACATTAAACATCTCAGATTCAATCACTTCGATGTAATCGACGATATCGAAGTGTCGAAAGCCTTGTTCGATCACCTGATCAAATGGGGAAAAGCAAAAGGTATGAATGAACTAAACGGTCCGATCGGCTTTAATGATTTGGACAAACAAGGATTATTGATCGAAGGATTCGATCTTGAAGGTATGTTCATCACATATTATAATTTTCCATACCATATGAAACATCTGGAAAAACTCGGTTTGGTCAAAGATGTCGATTGGGTGGAATACCGTGTCAAAGTACCGACTGAAATTAGTCCGAGATTGATGAAGATTACTGATAGATTGCTTGAAAGAAGCAATTTCTCAATTAAGGAGTTCCGTAACAAAAGAGAACTCAAACCTTATCTATATAAGATATTCGACATTTACAACGAAGCTTTCGCACCGCTTCACGGTGTCGTTGAGCTGACAAAGGGTCAGATCGACCAATATGTCAAGCAATATCTGCCAATCATCAATCTTGATTTCCTTTCGGTAATCATCGACAAAGACGACAACGTGGTGGCTTTTGGACTCCTAGGACCTAGTCTGAACGATCCGATGAGAAAGATCAAAGGAAAACTCTGGCCGTTCGGGTTCATCACTTTGCTAAGAAGTCTGAAAAGAGTCAAGGTTCTGGATATGTATCTTGTCGCTGTGAAACCAGATATGCAGGGCTTAGGTTTGAATTCGATTCTCATGACCGATATCACCAAGAATGCAATGGAACATCATATCCTCTATGCGGAAACCGGCCCAGAACTTGAAGACAATGACAAAATAACCAGTTTTTGGAAGAATTACAATGCTGAACTTGTTCGAAGGAGAAGATGTTTCATTAAGAAGATATGATATATGAAAACGCTAGTTCAATTTTGAGCTAGTTTTTTTTATTTACAATAACCGCTTGATGCTTTCAACAACAAATAGTATAATTATATTGAACAATTGTTCAATGAAATTATTTGGAGGTTTTTATGAATGATAAGAAAGTCGTCATCATTGGTGGCGGATTAGCCGGTTTGTCGGCTGGCATCGAGCTGCAACTAAGAGGTGTGAATACTGAGATATATGAGAAAGCGCCTTGGTTAGGCGGCGTTTGTACGAGCTGGGTCAGAAAGGGATATCGTTTTGACGGTTGCATCCATTGGATGGTGGGTACGAACCCAAAAGCACCTATGTTCAAGTTATATGAGCATGTCAAGGCATTGGAACCAACCACGATAAGTTTTCATCCGGAAGAGATATTTTTGGAATATCTTGGGGAACAGTATGCAATTCCACTAGAGTTGGAGGCTTTCACGAAATTTCTTTTGTCCGTCAGTCCTGAAGACGAAAGAGCGATAAATGAGTTGAATTCAGCAATCGCGATTTTCATAAGCGGAGACATGCCATACGGAAGACCAAAAGGTCTGTGGGGACTTCTTACATTTCCGTTCAAGTACAGACAATTTTTTAAATTATATCGGAAATATGGAAAGAAGGATGTCGGATACTTCACCAAGAATCTGCATTCGGAAACATTGAAGGTTATAATCCACTATCTGATGCCTGAACATATTTCGGTATTTGCACTTGTAATGATGCTCGGCATGCGTTTCACCAAGAATGGTGGTTATCCGGAAGGCGGATCATTGGAAATGATAAATCGCATGGAAAATTATTACAAGGAACTTGGTGGTAAAGCATATGTCAATAGCGAAGTGAACGAAATCGTACGTGAAGGCAGTCATATAACAGCTATAAAAGTCGGAGACAAAACCGTGGAAGCAAATGCAGTCATTTCCGCAGGAGACGTTCATAATCTGCTTCACGATTTATTGAAAGAGCCGAATTTGCATCCGGAACTCAACGATTTACTTCAACACCAGGAATGGCTCTTCGGTCCAATATCACTTGTTTCTTTCGGATTGAAAAAGCAATTGGGAATACCATATTCCATTTCATTTGATTTGAAGAAAAGTATTTCACTTGACGGGAATAGAAAGATTGACTTCTTGTCAGTCCGCGGATTCGATTTCGATAAGTCCGCCGCTCCAGAAGGCAAAAGCAGTGTCATGGTGATGCTTGAAGATTCGTTGGACTATTGGCAGGATCTCCGCAAAAACAATATTGAGGAATACAAGAAGCAAAAGGATAATCTAGTAAAGAAAGTGTCCGAATTCCTCGAAACCAAGTATCCATCCTTTATTGAATCAATCGAGGTTACAGATGTCGCCACACCGGCGACTTACGTAAGGCTCAATAATCTTTATAAAGCTTCTTTCGAAGGCTTTCTGCCTTTACCGGAAATGCTAAACAAACATATAAACAGAAAACTTGCGGGTGTTGACAACCTGGTTCTTTGCGGACAATGGGTGACTCCTGGTGGCGGTATCCCGCCAGCAATCCAAAGCGGCCTTGAAGCGGCTGGAATGATAATGAAAGAAATAGATGATATGCAATGAATGAAAGAGAAGCAAACAAGCAGTTGAGAAGTGAGGAAATTCTTAGAAAAGGACTTGAGTTGCTGGTTAGAAACGGATATGCGGCATTCAAGATTCGCGATCTTGCAAATAAGCTGGATATCAGTGTCGGTTTATTTTTCCATTACTTCAGGTCAAAAGAGGATTTTTATAGGAAATTGATTGAAATCGGTTTATCAGCTCCGACAAAACTCGTTGCGAAATCATTGAGCATAGAAGAGCCTCTGCAAGTATTCATTGACATGG
>CAYZPL010000024.1:0-9979 GCA_964480415.1 uncultured Candidatus Izemoplasmatales bacterium | reverse complement strand
AATCTGGGATCACTTATTGCAGTACTTGTATATTTCCGTAAAATACTGATTAAACTGATTGTGGATTTTTTCAGCTACGTTTTCAAGAAGGACAGATCCAAAAGTGCCACTTACAGTTTCAACTACGTGTTGAAGATTATCGTAGCGTCGATCCCTGTCGCGATTTTCGGATATTATCTGCAGCAAGTCTTGCTTCAGAAGTATTTTCAGGATTACGCACTTATCTTTGTCGGCATCGGTTCCTTGGTTGGGGCGACCTTCCTTTATATAGTCAGGGATAGCGCCAACAGGCACGTCAATCAGACTTTATCATACAAAGATGCAATGATCATCGGGCTATTACAACCATTTTCCGTGGTACCTGGTCTTAGTAGATTCGCATTGACCACTTCAACCGGTTTGATGAGAAAGGTTTCCATGGACACCGCGCTTAATTTTTCGATGTTTCTTTACATCCCGGTTTCACTTGGCTTGATCGGTGGATATATTTTCCAAGGAATCATGGATCCGACTCAATTCTCATTAGGATTTAATCCGGCTATGTGGTATCATTATATGTACATTACGGTAGCTTTCTTGGTAAGCATATTTGCGACACTTTGGGCTATCAAATGGGTTTTCGTCTTCTTCAGAAGAGGGAAATTGATGTTCTTCGCGATTTATTCGATGGTTCTTGGATTTATCGCTCTGATATTTGGCTTGATAAGCTATTAATTCATATATGTGAGTTGTTTTAAATAAACTAATATTGTATAATATTGCTAGATTTCGATAAAAAAGGAGAGTAACATGAACGAACTAGATCAACAACAAATTGTGGAAGAAGAAGGTATGACTTTACAGGATTTGTTTAAAATAATTTGGAAGAATATCGTTTTAATCGCTTTTATTACTCTTTGGGTCGCAGTCATAGGTGTCGTATACACTTTGATTGTCGTTACACCAAAGTATACCGCGAACACTTCGATTATCGTACAGGTGGATGTCGGCAGTTCCGGGGCTTCCGAGCAATCAGCTATTTACGTTGCGCAGAATTTGATTAACACATATAAGGAGTTTGTTACATCAAATCTTGTTTTAAACAGCGTTTTGACCGATTTGGATGCTCAAAATATGTTGCCTGCCGGAACGACAATTTCCCAATTGCGGAGCATGGTTACGGTTTCCACCCAGACCAACGTACTAATCATCTATATAGCGGTGGAAAATACCGATCCGACTTTGGCAGCGGCTATTGCGAACGAGATGGTCAGCAATTCGATTGCGATGGCCAACGATACCGAACAAGGATTTGTCTTGTTGCAGAACAAACTAAAAGCATTGGACACAGCTTTGGTCCCAACTGCTCCAAGCTCTCCTAACAAGATTCTCAACGGTGTCATAAGTGTATTGCTTGGCGGTATCATCGCCCTTGGCGTTGTGTTCGTCAAAGAGTTGTTCAACAACAAGATACGGTCTACCGAAGATATGGAAAAATATCTGAATTTGAAGGTGATCGCAGCTGTTCCAGGAACAGTCAAAGAAAGAAAGTTGGTGGACTAAATGGAATATTTCGAATACCATAATGTGGTCATTGAAAGACCGAACTCTCCTGATGCCGAAGCATATAGAAAATTGGAATTGAATATAAGAATGGCGGGAATCGATAAACCGATACAGGTTATCCAATCGACATCCGCAACACCACAAGACGGAAAAACCACCACGGCTATCAACTTGGCCGCAGTATACGCGGAAAAAGGCAAAAAAGTCTTGATTTTGGATTTCGATCTGAGAAGACCGAAAATCCAAAGAGCATTCCATAAGCCTAACGATACCGGATTCTTCGATTTCGTCGTTAACGAAAAAGACGTTCACGACTTGATCATCCATGATGAATCAGGTATTGATTTATTGCTTACCGGACCAAAACTTTCATATCCGCACATAGTATTGCAATCAAAGAAAGTCATCAACATGGTCGAAGAACTCCGTAAGGAATACGATGTCATCATTGTCGATACCCCACCGGTGCTTTCCGTGACGGACGCCCTTGTGGTATCCAAGATTGTGGACGGGGTCTTGTATGTTGTGGCATACAATCAGACAAAGCGTGAAGAAGCCAAAGCAGGGTTACAACAGCTTCAGGAATACGAAGCTAATGTCATCGGCGGAGTTTTAGCGAACATTGATTTGAAGAAAACACGCGGATCTTATTACTATTATTCATACGACGAAAAAAATTGATATAGGTTTAAGAAGGTGATATTGTGATTGATATTCATACTCATATATTGCCTTATGTAGATGATGGTTCAAAAGATTTGAATGAATCGATTGAACTGATCAGACAGGAAATAGATTTTGGCGTTACAGATATTTATTTAACACCACACTTTATGAAAATCAGGAATTATTTGTCAACTTATGAAGAAAACAGGAAGATTTTTGAAGACTTGAAAAAAGAAGTGAAAAATCAAAAACTCAAGATTAATCTGCATTTAGGTAACGAAATATATGCCACGAACAAGCTTGTGGCTGATCTCAAAAAGAAAAAAGTGGTGCCCTTGGGTGACACTAAATTCGTCTTGATCGAATTTAGTGTGGACGAAGAGGACTATGAAATAGGCGAGGCCATCAACAACCTGATAGGAATCGGATATAAACCCATAATTGCCCACCCGGAAAGGTATGACCATATCAGAACCATCCATGATTACAAAGTGATCAGGAAAATGGGAGCTTACATACAGATCGGTGCCGCATCGCTCTTTGGCATGAACGGAAAATCGGCAAAGAAAATTTCTATCAGTCTACTTAAAAACAACCTGGTCGATTTCGTAGCTTCGGATGTTCATGGTTTCCGTGAAAATCGTTTGCTTGATGCCTACAACTATATATCCAAAAAATTTTCAAAAACACTGGCGGACAAACTGTTTACAAATCCGATGTTCATAAAATGATGAAAAAACATCAAGCATCACAATTTCGACACAAAACGAGCATATAATAAAAACTAATTCAATATAAGTTTTCATAAAGAAGGCAAGTATTGGATTTTAGTTTGAAGGGAATGTGATAAAATTATGAAGAATAATTGTGTATTGGTAGTTGATGACGAATTCAGAATCAGAAAGCTACTTTCAGAGTTTCTTAGAAGAGACGGATATGAAGTTATTGAAGCCGCCGATGGAGAAGAAGCTTTGGATGTCATATTCGAAAGCGACAAAAAGGTTGATTTGATAATTCTTGATGTCATGATGCCGAAATATGATGGATGGTACGTTTTGGAAAGAGTTAGAGAATACCTGACCACACCAATCATCATGTTGACAGCGAGAAGTGACGAATATGACCAGCTTAAAGGATTCAAACTCGGTGCTGATGATTACGTGACCAAACCGTTTTCACCAAGCGTATTGATGGCAAGAGTCAGCAAGATTCTTAAGCATGACAAAACCGATATGCGCGAAGTCGATTTCGGTGTTATCAAAATGCAACTAGCCGCAAGAGAAGTGTTCGTTCAAGGAGAGAAAATCGCTTTGACACCTAAAGAATATGAACTATTGAAATTCTTTATCGACAACAAAGGGATTGCTCTGTCAAGGGACAAAATCCTGAATGCCGTATGGAATTACGACTATTTCGGAGATCTTAGAACCGTTGATACTCATATCAAACAACTAAGAGCCAAATTAGGCAAATTCTCATATTACATATCAACTGTGAGAAGCATCGGATACAGACTAGATGTAGAAAATGAAAACATCGTTTAAAAGCAAGTTATTCCTGTTAAGTTATGGAGTGATCTTAAGCTTCATTGTCGGGTTGATAATTTTAAACAACTCTTTTTTGAACACGTATTACGTACACAGCAGAGAAAATTCGTTGATCGAGGCTTTCGAGGAAGTAAAGAATGTCAGCTTGGATAGCAGCAATCTTGATACCGCGTTGACCAATGTCGAAAGCAAACATAACATAGATACTCAAATATTAGTGCAAGTGAAAACTATCAATTTTACTGACCCAAATCAGGTTACTACAGCTGACCCATCGCTTTATGTCAGGATTTTTGGTAGTTCCAATTCCATAGACCCCATTGATATCACCCAGATAATCTATGGATTCAATAAGGAGTATCTGCTTGGAGAGACGCCTACCTTCGGAAAAGAAGTCAATGTCCATGACAGTAACTACTTGGCATATATTACAAAAATAAATTCAAATCCGTATGACAGTAACAATCTGGATAGATTGGCGCTATGTGTGTCGACCCAGAATACTTCCGGACAGTATGTTTACTATATTTTTACGGTAACACTTCAGTCCATTACCGACAGCATCCAGATTTTCAACTCATTTACAATCCTGATAGGATTCATCTTCATGATCATTTCCGGACTCTTGATGTATTTTGTAAGTTACAGACTTACAAATCCGATATTGGAAATGAACACGGTGGCTCAAGAGATATCGAATCTCAATTTTACAAAGAAAGTGCATGTGTCCTCTGATGATGAAATCGGCACGCTGGGGGTGAGCATCAACAAGATGAGCACCCAACTGGAGGAATTCATCGGTGAATTACAGCTTACTAACGATAAACTTGGCAAGGAAATCCTGTTTAAGACAAACGTCGACCAGATGCGAAGAGAGTTCATCGCCAGTGCTTCACATGAATTAAAGACTCCGTTGGCATTGATCATGGGATACGCGGAAGCGCTAAGGTTACCGGATCTAGATATGTCCACGAAAGAAGAGTACATCAGTATTATATTGGATGAATCGGGCAAGATGAACAAACTAGTAATGGATCTTCTAAAGTTGTCCCAACTCGAGAACAGATCGGTGGATTTCGAAATGAAAGATGTCAATCTGACCAATCTGATCGACGACACCATCAAATTGTTCGGTATCGTCTTCAAGGAAAAAGACATTAAAATCAAGACGGAAACGATCGATGCGGTAGTAAAATCGGATTATGAACAATTACAGACGGTTATGACGAATTTCATAAACAACGCGCTTAACCATCTTGATGATAATAAAGAAATAATCATCAAAACAGAGAAAATGCAAAACAATCATATCAGGTTGTCCGTATACAATTCAGGGCCAAGCATCGACGAAGAGGAAATGGAAAATATCTGGGAAAGTTTCTATAAGATTGATAAAGCCCGTACAAGAGCGTACGGCGGACAAGGTCTCGGACTTTCCATCTGTAAGAACATTTTGGATTCATTAGGTTATGATTATGGCGTTGAAAATGTCAATGGCGGAGTGGTGTTCTATTTCGACATTTATTCCGAATAAAATTTAGGGCTTATTCAAGCCCTTTTTTTATTGCAATAAATACTTTCGTACAATTGAAAAAGAAGGCCCGTTGTGCTAAAATATTAACATTAGCTAATTTATTTTTTGGAGGCAATTGAGATGAGCAAGCACAAGACTTCATTCGCAAAGCATTTGAAGATTCTCAGAAGTTGGCGTTTCATACTATATGATTTCATTGGCATCGCCTTTACATATTCACTTGCCATTATGGCTTTGGTATATACAAAAGTGGGCGGTTTCAACTATATGGACGCTTTGATCATCTTGCCTTTTGTGATATTATTCAAATTGATTTTCTATTTCTTTTTCAAATTTTACAATCTTGTATTAGATAATGTGGGACTTGATGAAGTTTTCCGAATAACGATAGGTGTAATATTCTCCAATGTGATTATTATAATCATATCGATTATATTCAAATTATCGTTCATTCCGGAGGTATATTTCATTTTCGTGACCGTTTTCGAAGCCATGGTGCTCGTTTTCCCGAGAATTCTTAAACGACTTTTAAACATACTGTTTCCGAAAAGTCTCAACTTGCCGGGAAAAAGAACCCTGCTAGTGGGAGCTGGAGCCGGAGGCAAGCTTGTCCTTAACGAGTTGAGGAACAATCCGAAACTCTTAAATACGATCATCGGTTTCGTCGACGATGACGACGACAAGATCGGCAATCTGATGTCCGGATACCATATTTTCGGGCCGATCGCCAGTATCACAAATCTGATAGATGTGTATGAAATAGAAGAGGTGATAATCTGCATCGCCAACATCGAGCCGAAAAGATTCCAACAAATAATCGATCTTATTTCCGAACGTCCGGTCACAATCAAAAGACTTCCGAGATTCAAGGATTTGAATACGGATTATTCTCCAAAACCTCTGGTGGATGTTAACGTCGAGGATCTTTTATCAAGAGACGTGATCGAACTGGACAATAAGGGAATCGGCGAATTCATCTCTGATAAAAAAGTTTTGGTTACCGGAGCCGGAGGTTCGATAGGATCCGAACTTGTTAGACAGATAATAAAATACAATCCTGCAAAAGTGATCCTTTTCGATATATACGAGAACGGCGTCTACGACTTGCAGACCGAACTTAACCACATGTATGCAAAAGATAAATCCTTGAAAAAAATCTTAACGATCATCCAAATCGGATCTGTCTACAATTATGAACGACTTAAATCGGTTTTCACCGAATATGAACCACAGATCATCTTCCATGCGGCGGCTTATAAACATGTGCCGTTAATGGAAGGTTCTTCGATCGAGGCCGTAAGGACAAATATCATCGGCACATATAACGTATGTCGGCTTTCAGACGAGTTCAAGTCGGAAAAAATGGTTCTTGTATCATCGGATAAAGCAGTCAGGCCGACCAACGTCATGGGTGCGACAAAACGTTTTGCCGAAACGATCATCCAGAAATTCAACAGGAACTCATCAACGAACTACTCGGCTGTCAGATTCGGAAACGTTCTCGGCAGCAACGGCAGCGTGGTGCCTTTGTTCAAAAGGCAGATAGAAGACGGCGGTCCCGTAACCGTCACCGACAAACGCATCATCAGATATTTCATGACCATACCGGAAGCGGTCAGTCTGATTCTACAATCGGCCGCTTATGCAAAAGGCGGAGAGATTTTCATCCTCGACATGGGTGAACCGGTGAAAATCGTGGAATTGGCGGAAAAAATGATCATGTTGTCAGGTATGAAACCTTACATAGATATCGATATTGAATTCGTCGGATTAAGACCTGGAGAGAAACTGTATGAAGAGCTTCTCGTCAACAAAGAACAGAATATCAAGACCGAAAACGAAAAGATTTTCATCGAAAACATCGAGGACGGCGAAGGTAACGGTTGGAATATTGACGATATCATAAACAAATTCGAAACACTCAACAATGACGAAATCAAGGATTTGGTCAAACAATATGTCGCGTCATACACGATACAAAAATGATAAAGAGGTTCTACCTCTTTTTTTTGTATCTTGAATGGAACATATCAATGAATTTTTGATATAATTAAATATAGGAGTGATTTATATGAGGCTCAATATCGGAGATAAAATAAAACTTGATATCAGGAAACAGGGAATCAACGGCGAAGGCATAGGTTATTATAATCGTGTCGCTGTTTTTGTTCCTGGAGCCATATTGAAGGAAAGCATATTCTGCGAGATAACATATTCGCAAGAGAACTATGCCGTCGGTAAGATAATATCCTTCGAGAGGGTCTCGAAAAGAAGAGTCGAACCCCCATGCAAATACTATGAAGCATGCGGTGGCTGCCAGATGCAGCATATCGATTACAAAGAACAACTTAAAATCAAACAGAAGACCATCGTTCAGGCTTTGCGGAAATACACCAGCTTGGAAAACGACGAGTATCAAGTCAAGAAGACACTGGGAATGGATGAACCGTATTATTACAGAAACAGGTCTCAGATGCCATTCAAAAACACCAATTTCGGATTGGCGCTCGGCTTCTACAAGCCGGAGTCGAACAATTTCGTCTACATTGACGAATGCATAGTCCATACCCATAAACTGAACGATCTCAATAAGGCGATACTAAAATCTTTGAGAAGATATAAACTCAAAGCCAACGATCAACATAACAAAGAAGGGATACTTGTCTATCTGGTCACGAGATACCTAGAGAAGACGAACAGCGCTTCAGTGACTTTCGTCGTCACGAAATATAAAGACACGCTCGAGATGGTCGCCAAGGACCTGATGTCGGATCATGAAGAGATCAAATCCGTCAGTTACACCTTGAAGAACAGGAACAGCCATCTTGTGATCGCGAATCCTGTGAAGATCATCGCCGGCGAGGATCATATCGAGGATGTGTTCGAAGACATGACCGTCAAGATTTCCCCTGACGCTTTCCATCAGCTTAACAGCAAGCAGATGGAAGTGCTCTATAACCAGTTGATGAAAGCGGCTGATCTCGATAAGGAAACAACGGTTTTCGACCTTTATTCCGGTATCGGAATCACATCGATGTTGTTCGCCAAAAAAGCGAAAAAGGTATACGGTATCGATTATTCCCAGGCTTCTGTGAAAGATGCTAGAGAAAATGCGAAACTGAATAATATCAAAAACATCGATTTCATCGAAGGGCATGTCGAAGGAGAAGTTCCAAATCTTGTCAAGAAGAGGGTCAAACCCGATGTGGTGGTTTTAGATCCGCCGAGAAAAGGGATGGCCACACCGGTTGTGGAAACCTTGCTTGATGTCTTGCCGAAACAGATCGTCTATGTTTCATGCAATCCGTCCACTTTGGCGAAAAACATAGCCGACTTGAGCGAGAAATACAAAATTGCTTATATCCAACCGATCGACATGTTCCCGAATACGGCATCAGTCGAAAGCATCACAGTACTGAATCTTAGGTGAACCAATGATGTTATCGGAAGAAAAAAACTATATTAGAATACATGGAAAGGTGATTTTATGAGTATCGAACAAATGAAACAGGAATTCATCGACATTTATAATAAATATATTACAAGACCGGGCGCAAAGGATCTATTGGATTATCTGTTGTCGGATAAAAGCGACTTCTTCACAGCGCCGGCTTCGACCAGGTACCACTTGTCAAAAGAAGGCGGACTGCTCGAACATTCTTTGAATGTTTACAAATGCCTCAAAGACTATCTGGAAAGGCCCAGGGTCATGAACGACTACGGACTTAAGGTGGATCAAGAAAGCATAGCCTGTGTGGCGCTTCTCCATGATCTTTGCAAGGTCAACATCTACAAAAAATCTTTCAGAAACAAAAAGGACGAATCCGGTAAATGGGTTCAGGTGCCAAGTTATGAATTCCATGACGAACTGCCTTATGGTCATGGCGAGAAATCAGTATATATAATATCAGGCTTTATGAGGCTTTCAAGAGAAGAAGCGTTCGCAATCAGATATCATATGGGATTCTCTGATACGGAAAATGTCAAGAATGTGGGTGAGGCGTTTATGAAATTCCCGTTGGCATTCGCCCTTTCTACAGCCGATATGGAGGCAACTTACTTTATAGAAGGATAGTTGAAGGAAACTTCTTAGTGAAGTTTCTTTTTAAAGAGTGTGGGGAAATAGATGAAGAGAATATACAATTTGACAGAAGGTTCGATTCTTAAGAAATTGATCATGGTGGCGTTGCCGATACTGGCAACGACCCTTTCGCAGATGCTTTATAATCTGACTGATATGTTCTGGATCGGAAGAGTATATAAAATCGGTCTCGACGGAACCAAAGCCGTATCGGCGGTGGGAACAGCTTCCTATCTGACATGGTTCGCCTTCGGAATAATCCTGATAGCGAAAATAGGAACCAGTGTCAAAGTATCACACTCGGTCGGAGAAAACAAGCCGCACCAAATCAGCATCTATGCCTCTAATGGGCTTTTGATGCAATTGTTCTTTGGTATCGCTTTTGCCGGACTGATCCTTTTGTTCAAGAACCAATTCATAAGTATTTTCGGCATCAATGATGAAACGATCAGGTTGTTCACCTCACAATACATCACCATTGTCGGCGGTTTGATATTCATTCAATTCATGGTCAACGGGTTCATCTCGATCAACGAGGGGCTTGGAAAAACCTCTTCCAATCTCATTGTTCTGGCTATAGGATTCATGGTAAACATGATTTTGGAT
>CAYZPL010000023.1:0-9990 GCA_964480415.1 uncultured Candidatus Izemoplasmatales bacterium | reverse complement strand
GAAAGCATAAAGGGTTCTCAAACCGATTCTGTCTTTCAAAGCTTTTTTCAACTCATTGAGAGATCCTGAAACCTGATAACTGGCATGATGGTCTATCAGACAGGTAGTGCCTGATTTGAGCTGGTCGATGCCGCCCATAAGACCGGAATAATATATCATCCTCTTGTCCAGAAAATGATCCATCTTCCACCATAGCTGCGTAAGTACTTCCATGAAGTTCTTCGGATTGAACGGAACGCTCATACCTCTTGCGAACGCCGAATAGAGATGTGTATGCGCCGAAACGAATCCCGGTAATAAAAATCCGCCTTCACAGTCGATTGTTTCCAAGTCTTTTGTTTCCTTGAAGTCTTTCATGGCGCCGACTTCTTTGATCCTGTCATCGAAGACGACGTAGCCGTTTTCGATATAGGTCTCGAAATCGTACAGCCTTGCATTTATTAAAGCATGTGTCATTGTTTCACCTCAGATTTTCTTCCCGTTTTTGTTCACAAAATTTAAGTGTTTGATGATGAATACGCCTCTGTTCATGGTATGGACGACTCTGCCTTTTCTTTTCAATCCTTTGTAACAGGAGTAATCCGTGAATCCGTGAAACTCATCGATCAGATTGTCAGTCAATTCGTAGACGAACAGATTTGCCAAACCGCCTACTTCGATCTCGCCTCTTCCAGTAAGTTTGTGTAGTTTTGCGAGGTTGGAAGACATCTTGTCGACAATCTTGTCGCCGAATAGATTGTACATGAGATCGAATGAGAATTCGATGCCGCCGATACCGAGCGGAATGTCTTTAAGAAGCACCTGTTCCTTGTCGTTTCTTAGAAAGGCGCAGTGATCCGTACCGATTGCATAAACATGGTCTATTTCCTCTTTGAGGATTTTTCTTTCCTCGCGTTTTCTTAATGGTGGTGCAAGTGTATAAAGGTAGCCGTCTTCTCTTTCGAAGTAGTCGCTTGTCAGATAGAAATACTGTGGACAACTTTCGATGAAGAAGCGTTTGTTAAGAATATCGGAATATTCTTCTTCGAGTTTCTTGAGCGTGTATCCTGAACTCAAATGCACCATATAGAGGTAGCCTCCGTACTCTCTGACCATGGAAGCCAGTTTCAGCGCTTCCTTCGTCTCGGCCAGGCTCGGTCTGGATTTCGCCAGATCCCGAAATGTGAAACTCTCGTCAAGGTTGATGAGATCATCGTTCTCCACATGCGCCAAAATCAGAAAATGATGTTTTTCCGACAATTTGAGAAGTTCGATGATTTGCGGATCGTATGTCCTTCTGTCCGATTCCGAATAAGTCGTGAACAACTTCAGTGAAGTGATTCCGAGTTCTTTCATCTTGAGTACGAATTCCTCGAGATTACACTTGGGATTCTTGATAGTCGCATGGAAGAAATAATCCACTACGGAATTTTTAGCCTCTTCCATTCTTCTTGCATACGCCTTTTCCAAATCAGCGGGATTATCCACAGGATCCAAGAAGTCGATGATGGTCGTTATGCCGCCATAAGCCGCTTCGATGGTTCCAGCAACGAAGTCGTCACGCGATCTGATAAATCCCAAATTCAGATCAAGATGCACATGGGGATCGATGAGCGCGGGAAAAACCAAGGCGTCATGAACGTTGACCGTTTCCGTAGCCGGATATAGCTTATCGGAGATCTCAACTATTCTTTCGCCTTCGACATAGATGTTCTTGTTTACATACTTGTGGTTAATAAAAACCTTTCCGTTTATTATCGCCTTATCGTACATAAATCTGACCTTTCTTGTTGCTATTCGATTATTGCGTATTCTTTTATTTTATATTTTTTGACAATTTTCTGAAGCAGGTCTGTTCTTACCGAAATCACAAGATCAAGACCGCTTGCAATCATTTTTCTTAGTATTTCTGAAAATCCTGAACCTTCAAGTTCCAAGAGTCCGATCTCATCGAGGTAGATGGGTTCGATGTTCTTCTCAATCATACCGGTTATCGCTTGTTCCACTGAGTCAAGTGTATCTTTCAACATCTGGTAGGGACCGATCTGACAGGCGATTTCTTCATTAGTCTCATTGAACTCGTCCCTGATGATGAAGAGATTCTCGGCTTTCGAGGATAATCGAAGAGCATCGTAACTATGAACCTTGTCTCCTAACATCCGTTTGACGGATACGAATCCGTCCCCTCGTTTCTCAGTTTCATAAAGATCGATCATCTTTGTGGTCTTGAACGAATTAATTTTCCCAATAACAATTCTTACCATCGCTAATGTCTCTCATATGTTTGATTTCGGTTCTCCCGTGCGAGATCGCCAATATTTCAGACGTTATCGAAATGGCTATCTCTTCCGGAGTCCCTCCGCCTAAGTCAAGTCCGATCGGTGAATAGAAGAAACTAAGGTCGATATTTTTTCCGAACTTCTCATAAGTCGCATTCAGATACGTCTCGAGTTTCTCGGGAGAACATAACATGCCCATATATTTCGGCGTAATACCCATTTCCAGGATTTTGTTTATGACATGATAATCGTATTTGTGGCTAGGTGTGCAGACAACGATGAAACTGTCTTCTTTAAGACCGTTATCCTCGATGTATTTCACAAACGGTTCGTTGACAAGAACATCGCCGTTCTTGAAATTGTCGATGATTTCCTTGCGGTCGTCGATGACCGTCAGATGGAAATTCATGGGTTTCAGAACGTTTGCCAAAGCCTGTCCGACATGTCCAGCCCCAAAAATGTAGATGGTTTCTTTTGGTCCCAAATACTCATAAAACAATGTCACTTTCCCTCCGCATGCCATCGGCAGGGTCTTCCCTTCCGGGAATACTTCCCCTTCTTTCAACATATAAGTCTCTAGAAGGTTCTCTCTCTTTTTCAGAAGAGTTTTACACATGTTGATGGCATAATGTTCCAAAGCGCCGCCACCGACGGTTCCAATCGCCTTTCCGGTTTCAAGATAAATCAGTTTCTTGCCGACTTCGACAGGTCCGGAACCTTCTTTGAATACTGCCGTCACAAGCATCAGGGTGATATTCTTTTTTCTGTATTCGGTAATCATTTCATGTATGTTCATAACAGATGTCTCCTCTCGTTAAAACAAAAGCGTGAAAGCACACGCTTTTGCGGCAAAATTGATCAATGAATCAGGAAAGTTGCCACAACTGCCAAAATTACACTGGCAGCCGTTAGTACAGGTGTGACTTTGATAGTGTATGTTCTTTTGTTTCTGTTCAATGCATATGAAATCAGAATGACCGCATCGATTACCAAACCGCTGAACAGTCCGTAATAAACTGCGAATTGCATCGCGTTGCCTAATGTAGCTATATTTGGATTCAAGAATCCGGTCAACAGATATTGAATTCCCGCTATACCGAGAAATAAAGCTCTCCAACTCAAACTTGCAATTGGGAAAGCGACTAATTTCGCCACGAGATTGTCTTTCTCGAACACACCGATGACAAGTGCGACCATCAATGCTTCGACAACGATGAAGATCATCGGATTCAGAGTCTTGAAATAAGTGACTTGCGGCATGAAGAAATCAACGGCTTTGATTAGAGCTGCGACAATACCCACCCATACAAGGGATTTTCTGGATCCAAGTGTACGATATGCCTTCATCACGATGTAGGCGACGAAAGGGAACATCAAGGTTCCTGAAAGGAATACCGGGAATATAGTGTGAAGCAGATAACCAACGGTCGCTTCCACGATGCCCCAGATCGCTCCGAAAAATAAGATTGTCAATACTGTTTGCATTTTATTGTTTTTCATACTATTTTTTCTCCTTTGAAATTTTGCTTAATAATATCTTTTCCGGTGTTATCGGAAGTTTTCTGATTCTTACCCCAAGTGCGTTGTTGATGGCGTTTGCCAGTGCCGCAGGAGGTGTGTCAATACCGATCTCTCCAACTGATTTGGCACCGAACGGCCCGCTTTCTTCATAGCTGTTCACAAATTCTGTGGTAAGTTTCTTTATATCCAGTCTGGTCGGAATCTTGTAATTGAGAAGATCCCTCGAGACAAGTTTTCCGGTCCTGGACCATTTCACGTCTTCATACATGGCCATGCCGAGTCCTTGGACTATCGCTCCGTTTACCTGGCCTTCAGCCAACATCGGATTGATTGTTGTTCCGCAATCGACCACGCTTACGTAATCAACGATATCGACTTCACCAGTTCTTTTGTCGACATCGATCTCGATGAATCCTGCCATGAATGGCGGTGGTGATTTATGGCCGTAGAAACTGCTGGTGACCTGTAACTGTTTCTGATCTTCGGAATATGTGATCTGATTGGAGAAATCCTCCAATGTGATTTTGTTTTTTCCATCTTTTGTCGAAAAAACATCTCCATCGAAATCGACTTCGTCAACATTGGTCTTAAAGATTCTCGCCGCTTCTTTGATCAATGTCTCCCGCATTTTCTTAGCGGCTTTGAATACGGCGTTGCCAGAAACGTATGTGGTGCTTGAAGCGTATGCACCGACATCGAAAGGCGTCAGATCTGTATCCGATGAATAAACAATGATCTTATCTACAGTGGTCATTAGTTCTTCTGCGGCGATCTGCGCCAGGATAGTATCACTGCCCTGACCGATGTCAGTAGCTCCGACCATCAGGTTGTAGAACCCAGAATCGTTCAGTTTGATGGTTGCGGCACCCATGTCGATATAAGGGATTCCGCTGCCTTGCATCGCTATCGCCATGCCGACTGCTTTCACCTTGTCGCCCATATCTATCCGCGGGTATTTGTTCTTCCAGTCAATCAATTCCATGCCTCTTTTGACGCATTCAGGAAGTTTGCATGTCTCCATGTACATGGCTGTACCTTCCGTACCTTCTCCCATGATCGCGAATATCGGTGAAGTCTCGTTTTCCTTGATCATGTTCTTTTCGCGGAAGGCGATAGGATCAACTCCCATCTTCTCACAGAGGATGTCGATCGCCGACTCCAAAGCGAAATTGCCTTGGATGGCTCCATAACCTCTATAAGCTCCTGCGGGAGTATGATTTGTATAGACTACATCTCCTGAGAATCTTACGGATTCGACTTTATTGTATAACGGCAAGACCTTGGATCCGGTCACCATGAACACCGTCAGAGCGTGTTCGCCATAGGCACCGGTATCGGAAAGGACCTTGCAATCGATTACTTTCAGATTACCGTCTTTGTCGGCTCCCAAAGCCATGTCGATTTTCATCGGGTGTCTTGAATATGAAGATTCAAACACCTCGTTCCTCGTATAGGTCAGTTTTGTGGGTTTACCGGTTTTATATGTCACATAAGCACACAGCATTTCGCCGTGTATGGCTTGTTTTCCACCAAAGCCGCCACCTACTCTAGGTTTGATTACTCTTATCTTGGATAATGGAATCTCCAAAGCCTGCGCCACGATCCTTCTGACATGGAACGGAGTCTGCGTCGTTGAATAAAGCACCAGTCTTTCTTGATAATCCATTCTCGCATTGACGGAATGAGGTTCCATCATCACATGGGCTTGAGCCTGCGTGTAGAAAGTCTCATGAATTACGTAATCCGAATCCTTCAAGGATTTTTCGACGTCGCCGACATGCATGTGATAGCTTGCGGCGATATTCCGTTTCGGCTCGAAACCGATCGGAAACATTTCATGTGCTTCCGGTTCCGGATGGATTATTGATTTATTGTCTATCGCACTTTCGAAATCAAGTACCGGGTCAAGCATCTCATATTCGACTTTGATCAGAGCCAATGCTTCCTGACATACTTTTTCACTGGATCCGACTACGGCAAGGACTTCATCACCGACATATCTGACATATTCGTCAAGCACGAATTTGTCATGGGGAGATGGTTCCGGATAACCCTGACCGGCTCTCGTGAACGGAATTCGTTTGAAATCTTTGTATGTAAGTACCATTTCGACTCCTGTCAGCTTCTTAGCTTCTGAGTCGTCAATGTTTATGATTCTTGCATAAGGATGCGGTGATCTTAAAACTTTGATGATCAATGAGTTTTTTTCAGCCAAATCATCGGTGAAGGCTGGTCTTCCTTTGATGATTCCGATGCCGTCGATGGATCTGACTTTATTGTTTACTACCTTCATGATTTATCACCCAGATATTTCATGATCCCGCGTTCTTGCTGGATATAGCCCGTGCATCTGCAGAGGTTGCCGACCAAGAACTGCCTTACTTCATCTTCAGTAGGATCGTATAGTTTTTGTTTCATCGCATACACGGTAAGTGCTAAGGCTGGATTACAGAAACCGCATTGATCTGCACCTTCTTCTCCCAGATATCCACCGATTTTATGCGCCTCAGCCTGGATTCCTTCGACTGTGGTGATCTCATGGCCGTCCGCTTTGGCTGTCAGTACCGAACAGGAAGCGACGGGTTTGCCGTCTAAAAGTACAGTGCAGACGCCGCAGTTTGTGGTGTCGCATCCGCGTCTTACGCTCAGGTAGTTGGCTTTTCTCAGACTGTCGAGCAGAAATTCTCCCGGATCGACTTCGAGGACTTTATTGACTTTATTGATGGATAGACTAACTTTCATTCCCTGTCACCTTCATTAATCCTCTCTCGATGTACACTTTTGCGACATGTTCACGATATTCTTTCGAAGAACGGTTGTTGTAGGAGAAGCTTAGTTCTTCGATTGCCATCTGACTGGCATTTTCAATTTTTTCTTCATCTATTTGATCTGACGAATTAAGAAAATTCATTGCATTCAGTGCGAGTTCTGCGATTTGAGGTCTTGACCCTACTGCGATCTTATATTCTTTTTTCAGTTTTGAAACGGCGATATTGACTATCGAGAAGTCAAGTGCCGTTCTCGCGACTTTTCGAAAATAACCTTTTCCCTTTTCTTTCTTGATCAGAATCTTGACCAGGATATCCTTTCCCATTCTGGGATTCTTCAAGAAATCCTCCAAGCTGATTTCTCCAGCTTTATGGAAGACAAGACTTGTGTTCATCACAAGCAGACTCGGTATAATATCCGAAAAGGCGAATCTGCCCATAACACTTCCGCCTAGTGTAGCTTGGTTCCTAATGTTCATTCCCATGATATGAGAAATTGATTCTGCCAAAATGCCGTCATATGTTTCCCTGACAAGTTCATTCGTCTCGACTTCTCTCAAGGTAACCATGGAACCTATTTCAATGTTACCCGCTTTCTCCTCGATCAAATCCAAACCGAGTTTGTCCAGAGATATCAAAGTATCAGCCTGCTTAAGCGACAGTTTCAACCAAGCACCACCGGCGATGATTTGATTTTTTTTACCGTCTGTCAAAATACGGTAAGCTTCTTCCAAATCTGTCGGGTTGAGATAACTCTTAATTTCCAACCAAATCATTCCCTTCTTCTAGTGTTTTATAATCTTTGAGTGTATCAATATCGATCAAAATGTTCTTATCGTCCACATCGATATATTCAAAATCATGCGCATTCCTGAATTCCTTGAGGTTAGCATACTTGCCCTCCAGCAATTCCTTCTTCAGACCGATATCGATATAGACTGGATGTCCCAGATGTCTCATGTAGGACGGGACCCGGATTTTCTTATTACCTTTCAAGATTTTTTCGTATGTCGAAGGTTCCACGAACGGACAGTCACCGGGGATAATGAAGAAACTGTTATCAACATGTCCGACACCCGTTAAAACCGAGGAAAACATTCCGTTTTCATAATTAGCGTTTTTGACTATTGTCACGCTTTCGTCATTTTCAAGCAATTTCTTGATTTCATCGTGATAATGGCCTGTGACACAGATGATTCTGTCACAGACGCTTTTCATACGCGAAATTGTATGTAGTATCAATTCTTTGCCATCGAGTTTTAGCGTCATCTTGTTTTGTTTGGTTCTGCTGGAATAACCCCCAGCCAAAATAATTCCGTCAACCATAAAATTTCTCCTTCAAGCGCTTACACTGGATATTAAAAAAAATTAAATCGTTCAATAAAAACTAAAATTGTTAACCATCATTATATCATAAAATATGCTAAAATTCTATATTTTATTATGCGGGTTAACAATATTTATATTATTATTTAGTTATATAGTCGATTATTTTGATGTTTTTGACATCCTCGCACACGATATTATGCACCTTTTTTATATAATCAATCATCAGTTCGGCGATATCCAGTGGGATTTCCTTAATTATAGGCAAATTGCTGATCATTTCAAAATCACCTCCACCAGATGCCCGGTAATTATTGAGGACGATTGTGAATTCGTCATTTTGCTTAATATCAACACCATTACGTTTTAATTCCACGATTCTATGTCCATGGCTTTTCGTGATGTCGAGCGTATATTCAATCCCATCAAGCATGTCGTAATTGTAATGCTGGTTCTTTGGATATGAAAATCTCGGATTCGATACTATCTTCCCGTCAATAATATCGAAATACTCGGCATTACGCTCCAAGTATTCTTTTAGAACCTTACCTGTGATATTCATGACGACCAGAGTGTTGGGAAAGATATATGTCGCAAGTACATTGCGTACCGTGATTTGTTTTTTAAAGCCCGTGACACCATTTGCGAGTGAAGTTGAAGAAATTTCCGCGCCTGACGCTGCCAATTGGACTTTATTTATGAAGGTCACAATCGGATGTTTTTCAAGTCTTGCCTGAAATTCATCCTTGACTTCCAGATTGTCGTATTCGACAATCCCGATTGTCTGGTCCAAGAAACTCTGATTGCCTTTTTCGACTTTCGCGACAATGTTTTCAACATTTTTATCCGATTCATATGCGGTGGCTGGAATAAGTTCCTGACTTCTGCTCTTTATCTTCCATGTTCCTTTCTCGTTGACCAAATCCAGTTCGACTTTGCCTAAAAATGCTGCGTTGGAACCCGGTTGGATAATGGATTTGTTGTTTTTGAAGATGGCAATCTGTCTGTGTTGATGTCCAGTTAAAAGAACATCAATGCCGTCGATATCGTCAATGATTTTCGAACCTCGGTTTTCTCCAGTATCCCTGACATTAAGCTCATCCGTCTCCAAATCCCGCTCGAAACCACCGTGGTAAGCGACGATCATAATGTCTATCTTATGTTTTTCTCTGATTTCGGTTATCAGCTTTTTCACCGTTTCAAAGACATCCGCGAATTCCAAACCTTTGATATGCTGAGGATTTTCCCAATGAGGTATATATTGCGTCGTAAGTCCTATAACACAAACCGTCGGCCCATTGTCGTATTCCAAAATGTCATATGGTATTCCGAATGGAGTATTGCCATTTATATCAAAGATGTTAGCCGACAAAACTTTCATATTGAGTTCGCCTAAAAAGCTCTCTAAATAATCTCTTCCGTAGTTAAAATCATGATTTCCCGGTATGAAGTAATCATACTTCAGATAGTTGAAGACCTGAGCCATGGGATTAGGATATTTATCGCGATTATTTTGATGAAAATACATCAAAGTGCTACCTTGTATGGAATCGCCGACATCTATCAAAAGTGTGTTATCATCGCGTTCTTCTTCGATGATTTTCGCAATCTTCGACATGCCAAAATCTGCTTTTGAATTGTTTCCGTAGTTTATCGGGAGTATACTTCCGTGAACATCGCTTGTGGTCAATATCTTCATTCGAAAAGTAGATATCATGTAATCGCCTCTTTCCTTCAAATCTATAATACTATTTTATTGTGTGTTTTTCATATGTTTGTTACAAATACATAAGAATCTCTGCTTGTTTAACTGAACTAATTTGTTTGAGGCGTTTGTTATTTGTTGTCAACGAAATTTTTTTCTTTGATCGTACCGTTTCTGTAAGCTTCAAGAAGCTGTGTCAAATCTTCAATACGTTCTCTAAGTTCTTTTCCCTTGTTCGTATCATATATAAATGTTCTTCTTGTGTTCAACTCTTCTGATCTTGTAATCGAAACAATATCCTTTTCTTCTTCGATGAGCTTGTAATAGGTTTCGAATCTTTCGTGTGAAACCAGAAAATACGCATGTGAATCACTGATCAGACTATAGCCGCCGATACTCGTTTTATCTGAAT
>CAYZPL010000022.1:0-10181 GCA_964480415.1 uncultured Candidatus Izemoplasmatales bacterium | reverse complement strand
GCGATGTGTTCGGCCAGCGCTACGCTGGCATCATTACCGGATTGAATGATCACCCCTTTGATCAGATCTTCGACCGGAACCTGTGTATCGACCTCGACAAACATTCGTGAACCCGGCATTTTCCAGGCTATAAGGAACTTTTACATCTTTCCAGAATTCTTCACGAATTTCCTTAATCTCTTCAATTGCTTTTTTCAAGCCTTTCTCATTTCGCGACATACCGACATATTCCCACATTACATGGCCCAGTTTTTTGTGGAAATAATCAACTGGTTTTGAGCCTTTTATATTATATAGTTTTTCCAGACGGCCAACAACAGCCATTTCAGCATCATCACGGGTGGACCGGGCACCGGCAAGACTACGGTAATAAAGGGCATAGTCGACATCTACAGGATGATTCATAAAACCAATGACGGAAGCATCAGTCTTGCGGCACCGACCGGCAAAGCTGCGAAAAGACTTGCCGAGGCGACAGGCACTGACGCCTTTACGATCCATAAACTTCTGGGCTATGATTATACAGGCAATTTCCAATATGACGAGCATAATAAATTGCAGGCAAGATTACTTATCATAGATGAAGTGTCGATGATGGATTGTCTGCTTGCGAGAAGACTGTTTTCCGCTCTGGAAAGTAAAACGCAGATAGTATTCGTCGGCGACGCCAACCAGTTACCTTCGGTGGGACCAGGAGAAGTACTTAACGATCTGATCCAAAGCAATCTTTTCAATATTGCCAAACTTGACGTAATCCATCGCCAGGCGGAGGATTCCAAAATAATCGCGCTAGCATACGATATTCTGAACAAGGACATCAACCGTTCGATTTTCGACAAATTCGACGATCGGGAATTCATCAGCACGAAGGACCAGTTTGTCGCAAACCAGATCTTGAGCGAGATCGGAAGACTGATTGAAAACGGTTATTCGCTGACAGAGGACATCCAGGTATTGATACCTGTTTACAAAGGTTTCAACGGCATCGACAGAATCAATTCAATGATCCAGAACCATTTCAATTATCAGAACAAGGATTTTTCCATAACTTTTAAGGACAAGACATTCTTTAACGGGGACAAGGTCATGCAACTGGTCAATCAACCGGAAGACAACATCATGAACGGTGACCAGGGACTTATCATCGGCATCAACATCAATGAGGAGGTATTGGTAGATTTCTCAGGCAATATCGTGAAATACAACATCAAGGAGCTCGACAATCTAATGCTCGCATATGCGATTTCGATCCACAAATCACAAGGCTCGGAATTCAAAGCCGTAATCATTCCGATGGTCAAGTCCTACACAATCATGTTGAAACGAAAATTGCTATATACGGCAGTTACAAGAGCGAAGGAAAAACTTATCATAATCGGTGATTTTCAAGCTTACAAACGCGGTGTTCTCGGTATGGATATTCCTAGAAACACGCTTCTCAAACAATTTCTTGAAGAGAATCTCAACGAAACTCCTGGTGATAATCTCACTATCGAGGATTTTTTGTAAAAGTATGCGGTTTTCGTTTGCAAAAACCTGTTAATTATTGTATAATACTGTCATAAAATCGAGGACGAAGAATAGTAGCGAACCTGTTGATAAATCAGAGAGTCCGGGGTTGGTGAAACCGGGCACGACGAGTTTGCGAAGCTACTTCCGAGAGATGGTAAAAACATCCGTTAAACCCGCGTTAAGGGACAAGAGTGCTAGCTATGCTAGAATAAAGGTGGTACCGCGAAACCAAATCGTCCTTTTCATAAGGGATGGTTTCTTTTTTTTTGTAATACAAGGAGGGACTTACATGAAGTATTTGACAGGAAATGAAATCAGAAATATGTGGTTGGACTTTTTCAGAAGCAAAGGACATCAGATCGAAGCCGGAGCGTCATTGATTCCCAATGATGATCCAACTTTGTTATGGATGAATTCCGGAGTCGCCGCATTGAAGAAATATTTCGACGGACGCATCGTCCCAAAGAACCCAAGAATCGCGAATGTACAGAAATGTATCCGCACAAATGATATCGAGAATGTCGGGAACACCGCGAGACATCATACGTTTTTCGAGATGCTCGGTAATTTCTCCATTGGGGATTATTTCCGCGACAAAGCCCTGGAATACGGACTTGAAATCTTGACATCCGACAAATATTACGGTTTCGACCTGAACAAACTATATTTCACAATTTATCCATCTGATACCGAAACAAAGGAAAAATGGATGAGTTTGGGTGTGCCGGAAAATCATATAATTCCTGTGGAAGGGAACTTCTGGGAGATCGGCGAAGGCCCTTGCGGACCGGATACCGAAATCTTCTATGACAGAGGCGAAGCTTTCGGTGATTTCACCGTTGAATCGATCGCCGAAGACATCGAGAACGACAGATTCGTGGAAATCTGGAATATCGTATTTTCCCAGTTCAATGCCGTTGAAGGCGAAAAAAGAGAAAACTACAAGGAACTGCCTAACAAGAATATTGATACCGGGGGTGGATTGGAAAGATTCGCATCCATAATCCAAAATGCGAAAACCAATTTCGAAACGGATCTATTCCTACCGGTAATTAACAAGATAGCTGAAATCTCGAAAACAGAATATACCGGACAAAAGGAATTCAAAGTTATCGCGGATCATATCCGTACGGTAACGATGGCGGTAGCCGACGGTGCAGTGCTTTCAAATGAGGGTAGAGGTTATGTGCTCAGAAGGCTGCTCAGAAGAGCCGTTAAATATGGAAAGAAACTTAAAATAGAAAAACCGTTTCTTGAAGATTTGGTCGATGTAGTAATCGATATGATGAAGGATTTCTATCCTCAGGTCGTCGACAAATCGGGAATCATCAAGAAAGTTGTGAAGGCTGAAGAGAACAAATTTCTGGAAACGCTACTCTCCGGTGAGAAGAAGTTCTACGAGATAGCCGAACATTCTTCAAATAAAATTATTAGAGGAGAGGACGCATTCCTGCTTTACGACACATACGGATTCCCAATCGAGCTGACTGATGAATATGCAGAGGAAATGGGTTATACAGTCGACAAATCCGGTTTCAAGGAAGAAATGGAAAAACAGAAGGAACGGGCAAGGAACGCTAGAAGCGAAATCCAATCCATGGCGAAACAGAACGAAGATTTTCTCGACTATCACGGTAAATCGAAATTCGTTGGTTATGAAACCATCAAGAAAGAAACAAAGATCATCAAAGTGTTCCCGGAAGGACTTGTTTTGGAGGAAACTCCATTCTATGCCACAAGCGGTGGCCAGGTCGCCGATATCGGTGTAATCTACAATGATAAATTCAGTTTGGATGTAGTCGATGTCGAGAAACTGCCGAATGGACAATTCCTGCACAAAGTCAAAGAGGAACCAGATCCTAAAATAGAAGGTGAAACCGTAATCGCTTCAGTGAATGAAGAAAACAGACTGTTGACGGAATATCATCATTCTGCCACACATCTTTTATTCAAGGCACTACGGGATACTTTGGGAAATCATGTTTCCCAACAGGGTTCCCAAGTGACGGCGCATGGACTAAGATTCGACTTCAACCATTTCGAATCGATAACCGATGAAGAAATTTTGAAAGTAGAAAACGAAGTCAAAAACATGATCAAGGACAGTTATGCCACCGTCACGAAAGTGGTAACGGTCGATGAAGCGAGAAAAATGGGCGCTATCGCGGAATTCGGGGAAAAATACGGTGATAAAGTACGCGCTGTCGATATGAAGTACACACTTGATCTCTGTGGTGGAACCCACGTTAAGAACATCCATGATATCAAGGAGTTCGCAATCAAGAGTCTGTCATCGATCGGCTCAGGTATCTACCGTATTGAAGGTTTGGCAAACAAATTGGTCTATACGCTGGACGAATCACTTGTCGGCTTGAATCAGGATATTGAAAATCTAATGAACAAAGCAGATAAGATATTGACGGATGCAAGAGAACTGAATATTGATTTAAGTTTCGATTTCAATCCGAATATCGAAGAAGAATACAGTTATATAGATGTAATCAACAAACGTCTGAAGGTTCAGGAAGCTCAGGTGGCGGTCAAGGAACTTGAAAAGCAATTTACAAAGGAAAAAGAAAGACGGGCTCTTGACTCCGTCGATGATTTCAGCAATCAGACGTATGGAAACAAGATCATTGCCAAAGTCGACAATATCGTCGGATCAGCTTTGAAACAATTGGCTGACGATTTGGTCCTTAAGGTGGACAATGGTTTCGTCTTGTTGGCTTCAGTACTTGAAGACAAAGTGATCTTCGTAGCCAAGAGCAATGACTTATCGATCAACGCCGGACAAATCGTCAGACAAGCCGCACAGATTTGTGGCGGCAACGGCGGTGGCAGACCTGATTTTGCCCAAGCCGGTGGAAAAGATCTGGACAAAGTCGACGAGGCTTTGAATACGATCAAGGAACAACTGTTATGAGAGCGATGGGACTTGACTTGGGCTCAAAGACATTGGGACTTGCACTTTCCGACCCTTCCGGTCTGATCGCCTCAGGATATAAAACGATAAGTTTCAACGAGAACGATTATAAATATGCCTTGAACGAACTTCTAAGGGAAATCAAAGAGACAAGAGCCGAGATTCTGGTTCTGGGTTTGCCGAAAAACATGGACGGGTCGATTGGCTTCCAAGCACAGAAAAGCCTCGATTTCAAGGCTATGATCCAGAAAAATCTTAGTATCGAGGTTGTCATGTGGGATGAGAGATTGACGTCGAAAATGGCGAACTCCCTAATGATCTCCGCAGATTATAGCAGAAAAAAGCGCAAGACAAAAGTGGATAAACTAGCGGCCACACTAATATTACAGAGCTATCTAGATAGCAGAAAGCGAGAATATTGACATTATGGAAAACGACAACGACATTCTAATTGTCACAGATGAAAACGGAAAAGAACTTGAATGCAGGATCATCATGACTTTCGAATCTGAAGAATTCGAGAAGTCATATGTGGTCTATCAATTGGTTGACGACGAATCAGGAGAATATTTCGCCGCAAGCTTCGATCCTGAAGACGGAGAAGAAGGAAATTTGGTAGCGATCGAGACCGACGAGGAGTGGGATCTGATCGAAGAAGTATTGGAAAACTTCCTTGAAGATGAAGACGAAAATGACGAAGACGACGATCATGAACATCACCACCATCATGATCATCACGGACATGAACATAAATAACAACCAATAAATGAATGAATATCTGAAAACAGTAAATCCAAAAAAAAATGCGGAAATAATCAAAGAACTCCTGACACAGGCAAAGAAGTTGAAAACGCCGATCATCGTCGAAGAAGGAATAAATTTCTTGATCCAACTGATAAAAATCGGCAGAGTCAAGAAAATACTTGAAATCGGTACAGCTATAGGCTATAGCGCCATCATGATGGCGTTATATACCGATGCTAGAATAATAACCATCGAAAAGGACAAGGCAAGTTATGTCCTGGCCAAGGAAAACATCAGGAAAGCTGGGTTGGAATCTAAAATCCAACTTGTTTTTGCCGATGCGCTCGAATATGATGGGGTCAAAGAACAGGACTTGGACATGATTTTCATCGACGCCGCCAAATCGGCTTATCTCAGGTTCTTCGATAAATATGAAGCGTTTCTTAAACCAAAGGGATTTATTGTTACCGATAATCTGCTCTTTCACGGTGAAGTGGAAAGTGATGGATCGGAATTGTCCAAAAACAGACGACAACTGATCAAAAAAATCAGAGCCTACAACGAATACATCGCGACCAAAGAAGGCTATGATTCCTATATCTATGAAATAGGTGACGGCATCGGAGTATCAATTAAGAAATAGGTGAATCAAAATGCGAATCGTCGCACAACTTAAGACAATTTCAGAGATGGAAAAGCTAAGTCAATTAGGTGTTGACGTATTTTTGGCTGATACAAGTCTGGCGGTCAGAAAAGTCGCGGTTTTCACCGAAAGCGAGTTGGCACAGGTTTCAGCCAAAGCAAGAGAACTCGGAAAACAGTTCTATGTCCAGATAAACAAGATGATCCATGAGGAAGATATCGATAGATTGGAGAGTCTGCTGAAATTCCTGAAAAGAATCTCAATCGACGGGATTGTCATTGCGGATCTGACAGTTTATGCTAAAGCAATCGATGTTGGCCTCGAACATCTGATCATCTACCAACCAGGCACTTTCAACACCAATAGTTTCGATCTTGAGTTTTTCAACGATAAGAAAATCAAAGGCATAACCATATCCAAAGAAATCACTTTGGAAGAAATCGAAACCATCGCAAAAAACCGTCATGACATCGAATTGTCACTTATCGGACACGGATATATTGACATGTTTTATTCAAGACGGAAACTGCTTAGAAACTATGCGATCCATAAGCATATTGAGAACGAGAAACTAACAAACAATTATCATCTTTCTTTGGAAGAAGAAATCCGCGAGAATGAGAGATACCCGATTCTTGAGGATTTCGCAGGAACACATGTGTTCCGATCGAAAAAACTCCAGAGTTATCAAGAGGTTGAAAGACTCAAAGACATTATCGACGATTTCATCATCAACCGCATATTCATCGGTGACGAGGAATATAGTGAAGCTATTTCCGCATATGTGGATATAAAACTCAGAGATGAATTCCTGTTGAAATATCAAAAGGGATATGATTCGGGATTTTATGACAGATACACGGAAAAGATCAAAGGTGAGAACAATGAAAGTTGAACTTTTAGCACCGGCCGGAGATCTGGAAAAAGCCAAGATTGCCTTGCTCTACGGGGCTGACGCAGTATATATCGGCGGACAGAAATTCTCTCTAAGAGCCAGAGCTTCGAACTTCACTTTACCGATGATCGAAGAGATAACCGAATTCGCCCACAACCTCAATAAGAAAGTATACATCACCACCAACATCGTGTTCCATGATATGGATACGAATGGTCTTGATGAATATCTTCTGGAGTTGGATAGAATCGGTGTCGACGCCATCATCTGTTCAAGTTTCGTGATCATCGAGCGTGCCAAAGCCCTTACTGCTCTCGAGATCCATCTCTCAACACAATTCTCGGTTGCGAATTCTGAACTTGCAAACTACTTCAGAGATGAAGGCATCAGACGGGTGGTGCTCGCGAGAGAAGCGAGCATAGAAGAGATCAAACTGATTAAAAAGAGTACGAAAGTTGATCTGGAAATCTTTATCCATGGAGGTATGTGCGTCTCATATTCCGGCAGATGCACATTATCCAATTACATGGTTTTAAGAGATGCGAATAGAGGCGGATGCGCACATAGCTGCCGCTGGTTGTACGACCTTTATGAGGATGACAGACTGATTTCCGAAAACCATGATTTCCAGATGTCATCCAAAGATCTGGAAACTGTGGAATACATTCCGCAACTTCTTGAAACCGGAGTCGCTTCACTTAAAATCGAAGGGCGGATGAAATCCATCCATTATATCGCCACTGTCGTCAATACCTACAGGAAACTTATCGACGATTATTACAAAGGCGAAATGAAGGATTTCTCCGTATACAAAGATAATATCAAGAAAGCCGAAAACCGTTTGACATCGACAGGATTCATGGGTGGAGAGACGACCACAGACCAACAACTTTATAATTACAGAAGCGAAACACCGACACAGGATTTCGTCGGCATCATCAAAAAATATGATCCAGAGAAAAAGCTTGTGACAATTGAACAGAGAAACTATTTTACGACAGGAGACACTTTGGAAATCTTTTCACCGGAAAGAGAATCGGAATTCGTGACCGTAAAAGACATGCGGGATGAAGAGGGCAACATTCTTGATGTCGCAAGACATCCCATGCAGATATTAACGTTCCCGCTCGATATTCCGGTAAATGAATATGATCTGATAAGGAGAGTGAAAAATGAATAAGCCAGTAGTAATCGCAGTCGGTGGAGGTTCGTCTTCCGGAAAGACGACTGTAGTCAACGAGATTTTGAGGTATATGCCTGATGAGAAAATCGTTGTTTTAAGACACGATGATTATTACAAAGACCAAAGCCAGATGACGATGGAGGAAAGAAGGAAAGTCAACTACGACCATCCTTTCTCTTTAGACAACGATTTGTTCATCGAACATGTGAAAACGTTGATCGAAGGCAAACCGATCGAAAAACCGACTTATGATTTTGTCCAGTTGACCAGAGCAAAAAAGACGGAAAAGATCATGCCATCGAAACTGATAATTCTTGAAGGCATCCTTGTCCTTGAAGATCAACGCTTAAGAGACCTCGCCGATATTAAAATCTATGTCGAAGCGGACGAAGATCTCCGCTTCATCAGACGTCTCAAAAGAGACACAAATGAAAGAGGAAGGACGATCGACAGCGTGATTTCACAGTATCTTGAAACCGTCAAACCAATGCACTACGCTTTTGTAAAACCGACCAAGAGATACGCGGACATCATCATCCCCAACGACTATTCACATGACGTTGCGGTCGACCTTATCAACGCTAAAATTCTCTCTATCTTAAACAAGTAAATTGTGATATAATTGTTATGCACTAAAAAAAGGAGTATGAACCATGGAAAACATCTACAAATTGACAGAAGTCGGATTTGCACAACTGCAGGAAGAACTTGATGATTTAAAAGGCGATAAGAGGAAAAGAAACCTCGAAGCCCTTAAAGAAGCCAGAGCACAGGGAGACTTGTCGGAAAACGCCGATTATGACGCGGCGCGCGACGAACAAGCTAGAATCGAAAGCAGAATCAAGGAAATCGAGAACATTCTCAGACATGCGGAAATCATCAAGGAGAACAACCGTTCTAGAGCAGTCGGAATCGGCAAGACGGTAGTAGTTAATTTCGTCGGAAAAAAACTCGGCGAACAGGAATTCACCATTGTCGGAAATCTCGAAGCAAATCCTCTTGAAAAGAAAATCTCCAACGAATCACCGCTTGGAAAAGCGTTGATCGGAATGAAAAAAGGCAAGACGCTTTCATACAAGACAGAAACAGGAAATATCATTACAGTAGAAATTCTTGATGTCAAATAAAGCAAGGAAAAAAATTCCAGCTTTTAATTATGGGGTGTGATTTGAATGATAGGAATAATTGGCGCAATCGATCATGAACTGACGATCTTCTTTCATGAAATGCTGATTGAAAGAACCGAGATGATCGCCGATAAAACTTTCTATATAGGTAAAATAAAGAACCATGATGTGGTTCTGGTAAAATCAGGGATAGGTAAAGTCAACGCAGCGATCACCGCTACGCTTCTGATAAATCATTTCAATGCCGAGATGATCATCAATTCAGGTGTGGCTGGGGGGATCAAACCAATGGCCATTGGCGATATCATCCTCGCCAAAGGAATAGCCTACTTCGATGTTTCGCTGACCGCGCTAGACGATATCCCGTACGGTCAGATGGCTCACGATCCCTTGATTGTCGAAACAGATTCCGAAATGCTCGGAAAAGCGGAAGAAGTGTTTAAAAAACTAGGATTCGAGTATCAAATCGGTCATCTGGTCTCCGGAGACAAATTCGTCACCAGTGAAAGAGACATCAAGAAGATCATGAAATCGGTGGACAATGTTTTAGGTGTGGAGATGGAAGGCATGGCGATCGCCATGACGGCACACAAATTTGGAAAACCGTTCATCTCGATCAGAGGTGTTTCCGACATAATAAATACTAATAATCAATCGAAGATCTATCGCGATGTCGTCAAGGACGTGGCCGAAAAGACCACGAAATTCGTAATGAGTTTCCTAGAGGTAATAGATGTTTGAAATCAAACTTGGTAATAAGACTTTTTATTATCAAGTTTTTTACAAGAATATCAAAAACATGTATCTGAGAGTCAAAGACAATAGAATAGTCGTGACGACCAGAAGAGTTCCGGAAAGAAGGATCCAAGCTTTCATCCTTCAACATGAGGAAAAGCTATTAAAGCTACTCGATATTGAGAAAAAGCCTTTGTATGACAAGAAACAAGCACTTGTTTTCGGAAAGACATATCCAGTGGAAACAAAGCTTTCCTCAAGAAATAGAATAACCTTTTTGGCTGACAGGATCGAGATTTCTTCCAAAGACTATGACGTTTGTGGTTCCGTTTGGGAGAAAATGTACAAAGAACTGACTCTTGATAAAATCCAGAAGGAAATGGAAGTTTTGAAGGATGTCGTCGCAAATGACATCGATA
>CAYZPL010000021.1:0-10246 GCA_964480415.1 uncultured Candidatus Izemoplasmatales bacterium | reverse complement strand
ATCTAATCTTTGTCCCGGGATTGATCTGACAAGCTTAATTTTCTTTAATATCAATTATATCATATATATATAAATAAGTTTATCTGATGGTTAATAATGCGATTATTTTATGGTTTGTCATATGATTGACCATATAAAGCCTTATTTTGTAGGCATATGATGAGGCCTTTCATAAGCGTGAACTGGGACATTATCGGTAGACTGATACTTATGGTCATCTTGTTATTGCTTGTTTGGATTGTGTGAAATAAGGAAATTAAAAATCCCTTTTTACCGATTTTGCTGGGTTTTTTCAATGAAGTCTGAAGGAAATTTGCTTTCAGATTATGATTAATTTAGAATCTATAACCTTTTAACAACATACAACCTTCCATTAGCATCCCTATAGTCTTCAAAACCTCTATCCAGGTACATCTTTCTTGGTCCGCTGAAGTTATGAACATGGGAGTCGTTCTTATAAACCAAAGATATCAAAGTATCATAACCTAGTTCTTTGCAGAACGTCATAGCGTGTTCAAGCAAAGTAGATGCCACATGCTTGCCTCTTGATTCCTTGCGGACTATGTAACAGATCGCTAACGCTGTCTTTTCATTCATGAATTTCTTGTCCAATTTGTTGGCTAGCCTCTGAAAAGCTAGAGTACAGTTGACATTAAGCCAACCGACGCATCTGTCGCCATCATAAGCCAAAAGACCTTTCATCTTGCCGTCTGCGATATTTTGTACAGCTTCTTCTCTATTATCACTATCTGTTCTTTGATTCCACTCTTTAGCATTATATGTGGTCAAGTATGAAATGCAATAACACTTCTTCCAATCCAATTGATGAGAGAAATTATCATTATCGAACAGGCTAAAAAAATCATCCTGGTTGTTAACCGATAAGGATCTGATTTCAATTTTCATATGCTTCCCTCCCCGTCTACTTGATTTAAGTCTATCACTCATATTTGTTAAATTCAATATTTCGCATGAATATCTTCGGATTCTTTTTGATGTCCGTATTGCTGTTAGCTAAAACTAACATCAACTTATGTTTTCATCACATGCTTCACACCATAACTGTTGATTGAGGTGCTTATCAAAAGAGTTTTCTTTATATATATGGTATAGTGAAATTAAGCAGCGAGGTGAATGATTTGAAATGGATTAAGAGAAACTTGGGGGCAATGACCTTCATACTTGGAATACTTGGCATCGATGCCATTTTGTGGATTCAAAAAATCAATGCAGCATTTCTGAATGGCGGAGTTTTGCAGACATCCTTGTTCGGTGCGTCATTACTGATGGGATTCATGATCGTTTTTCTTTTATCTACCAGAATGAGATGGTTGGTTAAAATATTTGGTGGCTTGGAGAATGTATATTTCTGGCACCGCGTCATGGCGATTTTAACCACGGCTCTGATCTTGCTTCACGGCCAGATAGCCATCTACAATCTTTTTTCATTCAATACTTCAATTCCGTTCGTCGGTACACCGTTCGCCGCAGGAGAGATATCCAGAAACCTGTTCTTCCTGCTTATCGGCATCGCATTGTTGGCGAAATTCATCAAGTATGAGAATTTCCGTCTCATACATAGGTTGTTGATAATCCCTTATTTTATTGGCTTGTATCATAGTTTCTATTCATCATGGATTAACCTTTTTCAGTTCAACGCCTTGTCGATATGGATGATTTCGACATCCGTGATCGGTCTAGCGGCTTCATTGTATATGATATTCTTCTATCAGAGAGTCGCATTCATTAACAAAGGTACCATCGTGGATAAAATCAATCTCAATGATTCCGTCATAGAACTTAAAATCAAGATGGATAAAGATTATAAATTCAAACCGGGACAGTTCACTTTCGTCAAGATAAAAGCAAAAGGCATCAGTAAAGCACCACATCCGTTTTCCGTTTCCGGAAAGGACGGGGAAAACGTATACTTGACAATCAAGTCTTTGGGAGATTTCACGGACTCTCTTAGAACCAGACTGGATATCAATTCACCAATTAAAATGACAAAACCGTTCGGCAACATGACTTTCAAATCAAAGGAGAAAAGACAAATCTGGATTGCCGGAGGAATCGGGATCACTCCATTTCTCAGTTATCTAAGAATCACCGAAGAGTATGAAAAGCCTATACACCTGTTCTACTCGGTCAACTATGACCATGAAGCTGTGCATATCGACACTTTGAACAATCTGGCTGAAAAGCACAAGAATTTCACATTCACTCTGTTTGAAGCTTCGAAAAAGGGCTATTTGCACAGCGGACTACTGGATTTGGATGATGATGTCAAAGTCTACATGTGCGGACCGAGGCCGATGGCTCTGTCTTTGGAAAAGCAAATCAGAAAAGCTAAAAAGGGAATCAGTATCGAATATGAGGCTTTCAGTTTCACAGGTACTCTTGTGGAGGATCTGTTGAAGTACTATAAGAAAATGATGAGAAAGCTTAGACTATTCGGAAGAGATAGCTGATCTGACAAGCGACTCATTAAACTTTGTTCTTACAGGAGGTATTTCATGAAAAAATTCATATTAATTGGGCTTATCCTTTTAGGAGGAATAGCGCTTGTCAGCTGTTCACCCAGTCAAAATAATTCCAGCAACATAGCAACCACAACCAATGGTTCATCTCAGAAAACTCTTCCGGTTTTCACATTGACTGAGCTTGCAAAATATGATGGAACCAACGGTGCTAAGTCTTATGTAGCTATTTATGGTGTGGTATATGACGTTTCCGCATATTTCGTCAACGGAATGCACCAAGGGATGCATCTGGCGGGAACTGATGCATCAGCTGTTTTCGCACAAAGTCCACATCCCAAATCGATGTTATCCGCTTTGCCGATTGTTGGCACTTTACAAGGATACCCAACCATTGCGGTAAAATAAATTATTGAGCTTATATCAAAAATTATGATTAATCGAATAAAAATGGGACTTCAGAGTCCCATTTTTTTTATAATATTGCTATTTCTTTATGATCATTGACTGGTATTGACCAGTTTGACCTGATATATGCTAAAATCGTATCCTGATTTGAAATATACATCATATGTGCCAGCTTCGAGATATATTGGGCCGTTCCATTGCATGGAAATCACATGTCCCTGTTCAAAATCCGATAGCATGGATGGAACATAACTGCCGCTTTCATTTAGCTTATTGAATTCAAGTTGATAATATCCAGCAGTATCTATGACAAAATATCCCTTTGGTCCAATAAAGAATTGGCCGTCAAAGAATAATTGATCATATTCCGTAGTTATTGGTTGCATTTCCGACAATTCAAATGTGTCTTGGTATGTAGGATGTATAGTTGTCTCAATCTGGTATTCACCGACATAATCACCGGTTACGGAAATCGTATAACTCCAACCAGGATTGCTAATATCCATATAATATAAGACTCCATCAACGTTTGTTTTAGATATTAGCCCTTGGTTGCAACTGACGTTAAGATCCAATGTTCCAGGGCCGTCATATTGCAATCTAACTTCAACCATGCTTTGCATATCCACTGGTACCTTGAAATATTCGGAATCCCCTTCTCCTTCGTTCTCACTGGTCAACGTGTCCGTGAGTACTGTAGGATTGTTTGAATCGCCGACTGTTATACCGTTATTTGCGGTAAAACTGAAATCGACATTCATGTTCATACCTGTCGTTACGATGGCTATAGTATATACACCCGATTCGTCGATCACCAAACTGTTGTTTTCGATTTTCCAACCATTGTCAGAGGAATCGGCTATGATAAACATCACATAATCGGAATATTCACCAGCATCATAATTTAGTTGGTAATTTCCGGCAGGAAAATAGACTTTGATGAATCCTGGCATTTCAGCCGTATCTCCTAACACATATCCTCCCAGAGGATCGGTATAATAGTAGATCTGAAATGCTGAATCCGGATTCGTAGGAACTGCTAAAGTGTATTGTGATTCATCTATTGCAGTCTTAGTGAATGTTTGTCCAAAGTTCATTTCAATTACCGAATTTACATTTATTGTATTGCCACCCAAATCACTACTTGTGAAGTTCTCCAAAGACATGGAAATGGTTATTTGTGAATTGGTCACGTCAAAAGCGAATCTACCGCTTATTGAGATTTGCGCTAAATCATCTTCAGACATTCCGGCTGATTCCATTATGGTCTTCATTTCCATTGCGAATTCGTTGTTTGTATCATTAAGCGAAACAGAGAAACAGAAGTCATCTCCATCTTTGTAAAAAGACTCTGGATTTGGCATTGCCGAAGTATCATCGGTAATTATTCCCATATCATACATGGAAAAGAGCTCTTCTGGATTGGAATCAACTCTTTGTTTGACCATATATGGTGAATTCATCTCATAATAATATAGTTCACCGTTTTCCATCCTGACAATTGTACCAAATCCTTCTGACATCTGTTCGAGATACGGCTCTGAAAGGTCCATCTTGATTGTACTTGGAACAGAAATGTCCAATAATACATTGTTTGATTCATCCTTGACAACTACACCATCTGTCATGTTCATTACTATCTGGCTGTACTCGTCGACCCGAGTCATGAAATCATCGATTTTTTCAAGCAATTCCGTATACACTGGATTTGCATTAGTTGTGGCTGTTGTAGATGTAGTAGAACCTGTTGTCGTAGTCTGCTCAGTGGTTTCTGTCGTGGTTGTGGTTATTGATGTGGTCTCTGTCGTGGTTGTAACTACATCTGTTGAAGTAGTTGTGGTAAAATCGGTTGCAATCTGCCCACAACCATACAATAAAACAACTTGCAATATTATTGCAATCAAAAACAAGAACTTCTTCATTTTTTCCTCCCTGAAAACCCTATGTTATTTGTTTCAAAATTCATATTCTCTTAATAAAGAAAATATTTGCAAAAATTTAGTTCTGTATCTGGCTATTTGTACATATATATCTACACTATACAGAAAATAAAAATGAATCTTACTCCAATAAATAATAACATATAATTTTTCTATTTTAAAGATGTAATATGAATCTCGATAAAATTTTCGCACCATTCAATCTGCATCATGCTGTAATAGTAAAATAGGTATACTTATGTCACTATGAGCATTATTCTTGAATATTCTTCTATCGTATTTCCGGAAACCATTCACCTTGTTGACTTATTTTTGACATTTACATATAATAATAAAGACGTTTGTTTATTATAAATACAGGGAGAGATGGATATGGGATTGAAACAGAAACTCAAAGAATCGGTCATGCTGCATTCTCTAAAAAAAAGTATAAAGCAACATCCATTCAACGTGGTGGAAATTGAAAAATACGCTTTACCTGAAGACGCTTCAGGACAAGACACCAACAGTTATTATTTTTCAGCACACGATTTGGATAAAAACAGCTTGTTGCTGAGACGCGCTGAACGTGGTGACTCTACTGCCGAAGTCTGGTTTGTATTGATGTATGACAAACATATATACTTTAACAAGAAACAAGTGTATAAGAATGATGATGCGCCAATCAAGGTTCTTTGTGTAGAACCCGGAAAGAATTGGCAAGTATTATACAGTGGAGAAGTCTTCGAAGGAAAGGTCGGAAAAGACAAAGTGGTCAACCCTGTCGGCGATCCGATAAACATGGAGTTGGTGATGAACTTCACGGCTACTTCGAAGATATTTGATTTCACCTACCACCTCAATCCGAGGATTCTGGCAAAAGCTTTAGCCAAGGAGACTTGGAACAAAGCCTTCATCACCAACATGAGAGATAACCAACAAAGACATTACGAGCAACAAGGAACTGTCTTTTGTGAACTAAAGATCGGAGATGAATCGCTTGAGTTTGATATGAGAGCGATGCGCGACCACTCATTCGGCAGACGCGAATGGAACTACATGGACCGTCACATTTGGCTGATGGCACTTGTGGGAGAAAACGAATCGCTTAATGTGAACATGGTCAGCTACCCTCATATGAAGGATTTGCGGACAGGATATCATGAAGAAAATAATCAGACTAATACCGTCGCAAAAGCTCCGGCTTTGAGGTCATTCGCTCCGACAGGTGATGTGCCTGATAAAATAGAGTACGATATAGAGCTTGACAACGGAGCTTTATTCCATGTCGAGGCAGTAAAGGAAATTGAAGTTAAATTTCCGTTCTCGAAAGGGGCTTACACCATTTGCGAGGGCATCGGAACATTCGAAGTGAACGGCAAAAAAGGTCGCGGCATCATCGAATTCGGTTATAACGGCAATCCGGAACGTTGGACCTAATCTTTTAGAAAGGCAAAGGGACCTGAAATTACTATGAACATATATTGGCTGGACAGAATCTCGCCTAAACAAAGATTGACTGTCGGCGGGAAAGCTAAAGGATTATCCAAATTAATAGAATCACATTATACTGTCGCGGATGGCTTTGTGGCTACCGATGTGAAAACCAAACAGGATATCGAAGAACTGCTTAGTTTTTGGAAACAATCAGGGCTAAAAAATGTCGCGGTCCGTTCTTCAGCCACGCTTGAAGACGGCATCGAATTTTCTTCGGCGGGACAATATGAAAGTTATCTAAATGTCGATTCGGAAGCCGATTTCATAAAAGCCGTCAAAGGCTGTCTTGCAAGTCTTAATCAACCTAACATCGTAAAATATCGTTCCTTCTTCGCTCAGGGGGAAAGCGACATGAACATAATTGTCCAGGAAATGGTGGACGCAAAAGTCGCTGGCGTCGTTTTCTCGAATAATCCGATCACAAGAGAACCAAATGTGATTATCGAGGCTGTCGAAGGCTTGGGAGAGGGTTTGGTCTCGGGAAAGAAACAAGCGAAATCATATACAATCGAAAGAGATAAACCGAACTTATCACAAAAAGGACTACTTAATGTAAGACAATTGAGAGACATCTATCAAGGTGCTATAAAAACCGAAGAGATCTGGGGATTGCCAATGGACCTGGAATGGGCCATCGACCAGAATGACAACGTCGTCTGGTTACAAGCCAGACCGGTCACAACCTTGGACGATCCGACGATCGATGAACTTAATTCTCCGTATCAGGTGGATAACGACATCATCACCAATCATAATGTCGGCGAGATGTTGCCGGGCGCGATAACTCCACTCACAATTTCCACAGTCGTCTACGCTATCGACTACGGAATTAGGGAAATGGTCACAATGGTGGGCATGTTCAAAAACATCGAAGCAGCTCCCGAAGAACACATTATCTGTCATTATTACGGACACCTCTTCTTCAACATGAGATACCTATATAGATTACAAAAAATCGTATTCGGGGCCATGAAAGAAAATGTCGATATCGGTATCTGCGGAAAATCTATCGAGCTCGAGTCGAAAGATGATACTCCGATGAAGCGGCTACCAAAAAGAATATATAATGGAATCAAATACGGTTTATATATGGCCGGTGCTAATCGTGCACGCAAAAAAATCGTGAAAGTATCGGATCATATCGTATTCGATGAATCAAGTATCGAAAATCTGTACAATTCCATAACCGATAATCTGAAGTTGCTGAACAAGACGCTGTCTTATCATTATGTGACATCGGCTCACTCCGGTTCCATGTCATCCGCCATATTCCAAATTCTAAAGGCGGATCATAAGGACATGGAAGTCATCAAAGGAAAACTCGCCAGTGTATTGGAAGACATCGACGGCATTGAAAGCGTCGATATCCTGAGGTCTTTGAGAAAAGTGGCGAGAGCTATGCTCAAAGCTAACCCTGAAGTCAAAGACTTCAATACGGAAGAGTTATTGGAATATACGCAAAACGCTCCCGTGGAAGTCAGAGAAAAACTGGATCAGTTCTTGACCCGTCATGGCCACAGATGTATTCTTGAATCAGAACTCAGAAGTCCGGGATGGAAAGACGATCAATTGGGATTCATGGCCTATCTGAAGACCGTGTTGCAGACCGGAGGAATCGAAAAGGAAAAAGCCGAATCTCATGCCAGCGAAAACATCGAAAATGTCCTTAAACCATACAAGGGAATCAAACGATCAATTTTAAAATATCTCATCAATCAGGCTCGCAAAGGCTGTAAAAATCGTGAGTTTTCAAAATCAAGGATGATTTACGCAATCGATCATTTCAAGAGAGCGTATAAAGTTCTTGCGGAAATGATGAAGAAAGTCGGCGCCTTACCGGAAACAGACCTCATCTACTTCATGACTCACAAGGAACTTGGTGATCTTATCTATAATCACAATCCGGTGAATGTCAAGAAGAGTGGCATCCGCAGAAGATTGTTCGCGGAACAGAAACGTCTCAAATTCGAACATGTATATTTAGGAGTTCCTAAACCGATCGAACTCACAAAGGAATTCGCCAAAATCGGATTGAAACTGAAGGGGACCCCACTTTCAAGAGGAAAGGCCATAGGTGTCGCGCGCGTCATCGAATCGATGGAGGATGCCCATAAACTTCAGCCGGGTGAAATCATGGTAGCCGGATATACAGACATCGGCTGGTCGCCTTATTACGCCGTTATCGGCGGGCTGGTGACCGAAGTCGGCAGCGCCTTGTCACACGGTGCCGTAGTAGCCAGAGAATATGCTTTGCCGACTGTGTCGAACATCCATCTGGCCACCAGCAGGATCCAAACCGGTGACTTAATCTCGATCGACGGTGAGGAAGGCACAGTTTTGCTTTTGCAACCGGCAAACACATAAGAACAACGATAAAGAACTTGACCAAATCATATGGGTCAAGTTTTTTTTATAACCGATTTAAATGGAACTCTTTTATGACAAAAAGAGGATGCATATCCTCTTTTTCAAATTATTGATGTTGAAGTCTATGATTCAATTAATCAACTTCCCGATTCTCCGTAATTGCTTAAAACCCTGGCGCTTGGATCGTCCACGTCGCATCCCTGCCATTGTTTATTTGGCATCCAGTAGTCGACCACAAGATGCGATTGTCCCGGATAATGTGACTCGAAAATCTCTCTATAGAGCAGGGACTCTTTTGTAAACGGAGTAGGTGAAGCATATTTATGTCTTAATGTCTCGAAATCTTCGTCGCTATAACAAGCTTCGGCATATGCTTTGAGATGATCCACAAGCGAGTGCCCGATTGCATCGGAGAACGCGGCTTTTTCTCTGTTCAGAATCTCGCTTGGCAGGTAATTCATCTCAAAAGCTTTCCGAAGCAGATATTTCCCTTGTTTATATTTGTTCATCTTGAATTTCGGATCGATTCTCATTATGTACGAAGCGAAATCGATATCGCCGAAAGGCACTCTTGCCTCGAGACTGTTGGCCGCAAGACACCTGTCAGCACGTAATACATCATACATATAGATCTCCTCGATCCTTTTGACGCATTCCGCTTGGAACGACGCTTCGTCTGGAGCGAAGTCTGTGTATTTGTAGCCAAAAAGCTCGTCGCTCACTTCTCCCGTCATCAATGTCTTGATGTCAGTTTTATTATGGATATGTTTGGCGACCAGATACATTCCGATCGAAGCTCTGATCGTCGTTATATCATAAGTCTCCAAAGCGTAGATCACTTCATCTAACGCAGAAAGTACTTCTTCTTTGGTTATTCTGACTTCCACGTGCTCGGTACCGAGATATTCAGCTACTATCTTAGCGTATTTGAGATCTATGGGATCAGAATCCATACCGATGGAAAATGTTCGAAGCGGCTTATCCATATGTTTTGCGGCTATAGCGCACACAAGCGATGAGTCAAGTCCACCTGATAAAAGAAAACCCATCGGGGCGTCGCTGTCTAGACGTTTTATCACCGCTTCTTCTAATCTTTCTCTGATACCGGTCAATACCTCCGGCATACTCCCTTTCAGGTATTCATCGATAGACAAAACGGTTGAAAAACGTGTGAAGCTTTCATCCGAGTAATAACAGCCAGGAGGAAAAGGCTTTATGTCTTCAGCCAAACCGATGAGCGCTTTGGCTTCAGAAGCGAAGATCTTTTTTCCCGATTCCGGCAAAGTGCCATAGAACAGTGGCCTGATTCCGAGGGGATCCCTGGCAGCCACAAGCGAATCCTTTACGGAATCATACAATACTATCGCAAACTCAGCGTCGAGTCCGGAAAACATCTCCACGCCAAACCGTTCATAGAGAGGCAAAAGAATTTCGCAGTCGGAACTTCCCGAACACTGATAATCATGCCTTAAATCATGTTTTATGGCATGGTAGTTGTATATCTCGGCATTGGCGACTAATATATTGTCTCCATAAACAAAAGGCTGCATTCCAGTTTCCCCGAGACCCATGATT
>CAYZPL010000020.1:0-10535 GCA_964480415.1 uncultured Candidatus Izemoplasmatales bacterium | reverse complement strand
TGAAGTCATCTAGATCAATGAGTGCGACTTTGAAATTCTTCTTGGTTTCGATTAGATTCAATACATATTTTTCATAACTTCTCCGATTATAGAGTTTCGTCAGATAATCTTTCTCACCTGCTGTTGATTCAAGAAAAACATAGACGACAAGAATACCTAGAGCGATGGACGACCAGGAAAAGTTAAGAAGGTTCTGGAAATCTTCGATGATCATTCCGATAATCGGCAACAGGAAGAAAAACAGATATATATTTACAACATAGCGAAATGTCTTCTTCTTGTTTCTGAATATGAAGATTATCATATAAATGTACATTATTCCGATCAATATGTCATGTATGAAAGCGAAATTGCCTTCATGGAAATCATGAGGAGTTGTCAAATCAACCTGAAAATACAGAGGATAGAACACATTAATAATCAGAATGACTATTGTCAATAAAGCGAAATGCATATAATAGATGCGCTTTTTGATCCTGGCTTTGTCTCCGAAAATGCTATAATCCACATATGAAAGCATAATTCCGACTAATATCGGAGCGATTATCACCAAAAGCAAATTGGTGGAATATTCCAAAAAGAAGGATCCAAAAAAGGATTGATGATCGAATATCCATGTCAAAGGATCGATTATCAAACCGAGAAAAGTGAGTAGGATTGCATACTCGATCAATTGCTTATTGAAATTTTTCACCCTTGATTTCATTTTGATGATACCGAATAAAACCAAAAGCATAAAGCCGGCATAGATGTTTAATTGAAACTGAATCAGATACTGCATAATAACACCTCTTTTATAATCGTTTTTAAGATAGATTATTTTGTCGTGTTATCTGGACAAAATGCATATACCACTTTTACCAAATACTGTTAAATTGTACGTCTCTGCCTTAAAATAATTCCTAGTCTCTTAGTTAACTCCCATCTTGTAAAATAATTTATTACTACTCTCCGAGATTATCAGGTTCTTTCTTGAAATAAACTCGGCTTGATGATTCTTTACCATCCTTGATCAAAGAATGTATTTGGGCAAGATGTTCCTTGATACCCAAAAAGGTTTTAGCGTCAACATTGTAATAGAGGAACAAATCCTCAAACATGAGTGTCGTCGCATGAAAATCAGTATTTATGCCGATAAAATCCTTTATATTGTGACTCTTGGCTGCGTTTCTGAACTGTTCGACATCAATCTTTATAATATCACAGATGGCATCCGCTGTTTCGAATTCTCTTACAGGCATCGGATACGGTCTCGTCCTTTCAAGGAAAAACCTGTTCTTCTTGTTCAGATGATAAACATAAGAAACCTTCAGGTTTTCTGTTATGACAAAAGCCACATAGACCATCTGGCCTGATACTATCTTGACATCCGCACCCATCTGGATGAGTTTCATAACGTGTTGGTTCGCTTCTGATTCCACATATTTGTTCATACTGATACACCTCTTTTTACTAGAAATATAAAACTAGAAGATAAACGGTTGCCAATCCGATTGAAAGTATCATCAGTGGAAAAGCAATTTTCATATATCCCAAGAATGTGATCTTATATCCATGTTTCTCCGTAATCCCTCTTGCGACAACATTGGCCGAAGCCCCGATTATAGTACCAGTACCGCCAAGACAGGCTCCAATCGAAAGCGCCCACCAAACCGGTTCGAAAGTATATGTGGCTCCTTCGGAAATGGTTTTGACAAGCGGAACCATGGTCGCTACATAAGGAATGTTATCCAAGAAAGATGATAGGAATGTCGACATCCACAATACGATCATCGTCAAAGACTTTACGCTTCCGTGAGTCAAAGACATTATTTTCTGAGCCAGATATTCGATGACTCCGATCGCTTCCAATGATCCGACCAAAATGAATAGTCCGATAAAGAAGAAAATGGTAGTCCACTCGATTTTTTCGAAGATTTCCTCAGGCTCGGCCCTGCTTATGAGCAGCAGCGAAGCGGCTCCGAACATCGCAATGCTGGCAGAAGGTACCTCAATAAATTCACTAAGCACAAAACCGACGATTGTTATACCAAGAATAAAAAGACTTTTCTTAAGTAGTTTCTTGTCTGTAATCGCCTTTTTTTCGTCAAATGACAACATCTCTTTTTTACTTTGTTCGTTCGCAACCAGCGATTTTCGGAAAATAAACCTCAAAATAAAGATAGTTACCACAAAGACTACTATCATCAACGGCAAAAGGTGAATTATGAAATCATCGAAATTGAGTCCGGTTTCTCCCCCGATCATGATATTAGGCGGGTCACCGATCAAAGTCGACGCACCACCGATATTTGAGCTCATAATCTCCGCGATTATGAATGGGATCGGATTCAGATCCAAAGTATCACAAATAACCAATGTGACTGGTACGACTAATAATATCGTTGTAACGTTGTCCAGCAATGCGGAAGCCACCGCGGTCAAAATCGAGAAATAGAGAAGAATCCTCATCGGCTCGCCTTTAGCGAGTTTTGCGGATTTGATGGCAAGATATTGGAAAAGCCCCGTTTGTCTTATGACATTCACAATTATCATCATGCCAATCAAAAGACCCAATGTATTGAAGTCGATCATAGCGAATGCTTCTTCTTGAGACATTACATGAAAAAGTACCATGAGACCAGCACCGAAAAGTGTTATGACCGTTCTATGGATTTTTTCCGAAATGATCGCAATATATGTCAAAATAAAAATCAGTATACCTAAAATCAACTGTTCCATGTGTAAACTTCTTCCCCTGAAAGCATTACTCTATTAATATTTTACCATTTAGATTTAAAGATGTAAACATTTGAACAGGTAATTAATAATGTCTATATGTTCATTCTACCATTAACATGTTTCATCTCATTTTTCTCAACGCTCTTTTGAGACCGAAATCGTAAATCAAAGTCGTCAAACCGACAAATATGATTATGAGATATGACGCGAAACGCCATAAGATCATGGTCCAGAACAGGAGTCCCCCACTAAGGATCGTGAAAATCATTTTGAAGGATATCTCCGCTCCTCCAGAGTTTCCCGGAGTCGGGATAAAAGCGATGGCCGAGTATACGAATACGCACATCGCGGTCACTTGAACATAACTGGCATCGAACCCGCTTGCGATAATCGCAAAATACGGAATCGAATACAAGGCCGTATAATAGACGATGGTAAGCAAGATGAGCGGAAAAATGATCGTAAATGATTGCGCGATATACTTCATACTGCTTTTGAACTCAATCAGATATTCTTCAACTTTCGCTTGTTTTTCTTCCACTTTTTTTATAATTTTCAATTTATGCATCAACCGTAAAAACCAGCCGACTATCGCGGTGCTTAGTTTAGGGAGCAATGCGAAGCAGATCACAGCGAGTGGAAACAGCATTGAAAAACCTGCGCCGATATAGGCGGCTATTTTCAATGCTGGTATCTCAATGACTTTACCTAGAAAGATGAAGGTGAGAATACTGATGATGACCATTGTCAACTGCTGGATGGTCACCGACACAACCGGCATGACACCGGATATTTCGCTGGATATTCCGTTCTTATACAAATAATAGACTTGGAAAGGTTGCCCGCCGGTACCGAGCGGAGTGATATTATCGTAATACTTGCCGATAGCTGCTGTTTTCAAAGCCAATCCCAATCTCGGCTTCTTGGTCGTGTTCACGATCATTATGAAATATTTCATTCCTTCAGCGAATATCGCCAACAAAGGCAAAAGCAATACCACAACAAAATAAGGCCAATGTTCCATCCAACGCTGGAAGATCGTCCCGAAATACATGGTAGTATCATTGCGGAAAGATTCTTTAGCAATGTAGTAAACTATCAAAATATTGATTATCAAGAATAGAATTGACAATATCAATTTTATTATTTTTTTTGTCTTCATGAATTCTCCATCCCCATGCAAAAAGCCGATACCGATATTTTTGAGGAATATATCAACGAAGTTTTTGCATATCACTTCTTGTATCATTTACAGTATTACACTATTATAGCAATATGACAAGTACAATATGAAAATCTCTTGAATTTTTATATACAAGAATAATCAGTGCCAAACCTACTGCCGAGATTGTAATTAATGGAAATTTAGGATAGCATGCGACTCCTGTCTAATAGAGTACAAGGTATTGAATAATGAGGAATAAAACAACCAGTCACGTATGTGTCTTTCATCATACCCATGTAATTGTCCAAATTAAGATACTCGCTGGTCTTTCTCTGATCGATTGTTTTTATATTCCTTCATTATTACTTTCTTTCCTTTCTTGTACTTGATCTTGTCAACACTATGTTCGCACCTGTATCTAATATATTTTCAATGACCACATCTCCAATTTTCATCGGTTTCTTGATCATTACCTTGTCTATTTCTCTCATGCAATCCATAATCATTCCTTTCGGTATCGGTTTATCGGTTTTGACCGGAATCCTAGGCATGTCACTAAATATGGTTTTTACTGTCGATGTAACGATTCTCATAGGTGCCACTAGCTCGGTTTTAACATACTCCGGGCCGCGCTTGCACATGTATCCGGACATGCTTCCATCACCAGAGACTTGGATATGACATCCTCTCGGACAAACAATACAAATGATTTCTCTATTCATGATAAAACCTCCAATTCCACCTGGATATCGTTTGTTTCATCCAAGTCTTCTATTGAAAGTTCAAATGTTTCCATTTCCGCAGGAACGATAAATACCTTTCTTCTCTTTGTGATAATCTTGTCATTCTGGAGAACCCGCAATTCCGCTTTTTCTATTTTCCTTTTCGCCCTGAATGAACAGATGATCTCCGCATCTTTCCAAGAAAAATCAAGATATTCTGGAGAAATGTAATTGATGTTATCTCCGGGAATTAATTTTATCGCCTTTTTTTCTCTATTTGGTTTGTCGACATATTCAGCGGCGTATCGCCCAGCTCTTTCGCTTTCTTTAGTCACATTATCAACCAGATCATGAACCTGTAATGAATTGCCGGCGACAAAAAACCCAGGTACGGTCGTTTCACATGCCTGATTTACTTTCACGCTTTTTGTCAGCGGATCATATTCCACCGGCAACTTGTCAAGAAGTATCACATCCGGTATCAACCCGATGGACAACAACAGTGTATCGACTTCAAACCTTTTTTCAGTACCAGGTATTGGATTTAACCTATTATCTACTTCCTGAATGACGATCTCCGACAAGCGATTATCCTCATCGGCAATCACCTCCGTCACCGTGTGCGATAAAAACAGAGGAATGTCAAAATCATTGAGGCATTGAACGATATTTCTCGTCAAACCGTTCGAATAGGGCATCAGTTCAGCTACCCCCAAGACTTCAGCCCCTTCGAGATGCATGCGTCTGGCCATGATTAGACCGATGTCTCCGCTTCCCAAAACAAATATCCTTTTTCCGACCATATAACCGTCTATATTTAGATAGCGTTGGGCGCTTCCCGCGGTAATGACACCTTTTGGGCGATCACCAGGAATAATCACCGAACCTCTTGTTCTTTCATAACATCCCGTGGTCATGATGACGGCTTTGGCATCGTACTGCTTAATTCCAGATTCCTTGCTCGAGGTTATTACTGTAAAAACATCTCCCGTTTTTTCTAAAGAGATCACAGTCGTGTTGAGATAATAATCGATATTTTCACTGAGGAATCTATCGATGAATATTTCCGCATATTCAGGTCCCGTATACTCTTCCTTGAAATAATCCACTCCGAATCCATTATGGATGCATTGATTCAAAATACCACCAAGAGCGTCTTCTCGTTCGATAAGCAAAACCTTTTTTCCTTTTTCATTGGCTGAAAGTGAAGCGGCCAATCCGCCGGCGCCTCCACCGACGACTATGATATCGTAGTTCATGATTTCACCTTCGTTTCCTCGTCAAAAAGTTTTGACCCCTCTGAATCATAGGAAACTTCCAAAGGTGATCTATTGGTCTCTCTGGCGATGATCTTCATGATCTTCTCTTCGCAGTATCCTCCCTGACAAAGGCCGGCTCCCGCTCTTGTTCGTTTCTTTATTCCCTTGATCGTATCCGAACCAAGCGGAGCGTGGATGGCGTCGATTATTTCCTTTTCGGTCACTTGTTCGCACTTGCAGACGACATTTCCATATGTATCGAATTCCTGAATCATTTTTATCTTTTCTGACAAAGGCAATGACCCGAACTCTTGGGCTTTTTTTCTGATCGGATCGAAGGAGTCTTTCAAAGGATACTTTTCATCGATATTAATGACATCAGCTAATAGATATTTGGCTATTGCCGGTGCAGCTGATAGACCAGGCGAATCGATTCCGGCAAGATGATAGAAACCTTTGTTCTCATTCGATTCTTTGATATAGAAATCTTTGTAATCGGAACTTGCCCTAATACCTGCAAATGATCTGATTATCTGATTGAAGGGCACGTTATCAGCCAAAGAACCTGCATTGTTCTTAACATAAGCAAGACCTTCAAACGATACATTAGTACGATGTTTGTCTTCCACAAAAACGGAATTCGGACCGACTAGGATCTCACCATGAACCTGAGGTGTCAGCAAGACGCCTTTTCCCGATTCCGAAGGTAACGGATATAGTACATGATTGACAAATCCTTTGATTCTCCTGTCCAAAACAAAATATTCACCTTTGCGCGGTTTGATCCTAAACGGCACATCTTTGTCCAACAATTTAGCCACGTCGTCGCTTGAAACACCGGTAGCGTTGATGATGTTAAGTGTTTCGATTTTGGCTTTATGATTGATTGTGAGTCTAAACGCTCCTTCTATTGCTTCGATATCGGTAACTTCAGAGTTTTTCCGAAATGCAACACCATTCTTCATCGCATTTTCCATGCATGCGAAAGCAACTTCCCAAGGATAGGTGACTTTGGTTGTCGGTAGAGTCAGTACTTTGGTAATGGATTTCGCGAGATTTGGTTCATCAATTCTGGCTTCTTCCCCTGAAAGAATCATGCATTCATCAACACCGTTGATCTTTGCGTTGTCAAAAAGCTTTTGTAAGACTTTCTCTTCATCTTTGTTGTGTGCCACAACATATGCGCCACACCTAAGCAAAGGAATATCGAGTTCCTTTTCAAGTTCATCATAGAGTTTGTTTCCCCAGATATTCAGTTTCGCTTTCAAAGTCCCGGGGTCGGGATTGTGACCTGAATGGATGATTGCGCTGTTGGCTAAAGTTTGCACATTGGCGACGTCGTTCGTCTTTTCCAATACAACAGCTTTCAACTGATATCGAGCCAATTCCCTAGCAACCATACTCCCGATGATTCCGGCTCCTATGACTATATAATCGTACATGTTTTCTCCTATCTTAAAAAATCAAGGACAAAAAAGCATTTAACTGCGTCTTTGTCCCTCTATTCTCTTTACAATATTAAATTATTACTTGTAATCCCAAAGCGAAACATCGCTTGTCGTGACCGCCATTGCTCCGTGATCGAAATAGGTTTTGAGCTGCTCTTTGGTTCTAATTAGTCCTCCGAGCAATATCTGACAATGAAGTTGATTTTGGATATCCTGTATCAGTTCATAAGAACTTGCCGGAAGTATCTCGACAAAATCAGGTTTAAGGTGCTTACCTATTTCAAGGCTCTGTTCCAAAGAAATTGTATCTTTGATAAAGAATCTGTAAATACCGATTACACCCCGTTTTTTGCAGACCTCAATCACTTTAGGCTTACTGGAGATTATCCCGTCTACATGAAGTGATTGGATAAGATAAATGGCACCGTATTCGTCACTTGACAATCCTCTGATCAATTCCGAGTGAATCAAAACCTTTTTATGGTTTTGTTTCATTTTGGTTATGAGATCTTCAAGTTGCGCCAACTGAAAATTCATCAGAATTCCGTATTCCAAATCTGTCTTCAAAAACTTATCCAGCTTCTTGTAATCACTGATAGCTGATATCACTTTTTGTTGTATCATTTTAACATCCCCAAACAAAAGAGAACAAAAATAATCCTATTGTTTATATGGCTGTTCTCTTTTTCTCTTCGAGTATTAACTTATAAGTATTATACCGTCATTTCCATAGCGATGTCAAGGATGACCATGAAAATGTGAATTATTTGAAAGTATGGTATTAGTTGTTCTGATATTCTTGCAAAACTTGGATCAATACATCCGGATAATCCGTGATAATACCGTCACAGCCCAGATCAATCAGTCGTCTCATCTCATCCGGATCGTCGATCGTCCAGTAATGTACGGCCATGTTATGGCGATGTGTAGTGCCAATCAACAATCTTGTGGATAGGTTCAAAGTTTTAATCACAGGCAGATTGAATGATGTCGGGATCTGGATTGCCGAATAGGCTCCTGGACTATAGAATTCACTTGTGAAAGTATAAATGGGTATGATCAGTCTTGTGGCTTCTATCTGAGAACTTGAAAGTTGCATTTCCGGATATGTTTTGGCGATGTATTTCGAAATATCGTCGTAAACGCATGCTACAAGCACGTTTCCAAATAAATCATACTTATCAATCAGATTATATAAAGCATCAGCCGTTTCGGTTCTCGGCGCGTCGTCATCCGCCTTTATTTCAATATTATATAAGATATTGTCGCCGAAAGTCTGAAACACCTCATCTAGAGTAGTGAGATACACACCTGCATTGATCCATTCTTCGGAGGTCATATCCCTGTATGGATAATTCCCATCTTTATCTTGGAAATTATAACCGAAATTGCACGTGTCGTACATATCGGAATAATCCATCTCCCAAATTTGCCCCGTGCAATTACTCATTGCACTGATATCGCCAGTATTGTTTTGGCCATGACGCAAGACGAGAATATTGTCTTTTGTCATCTGCACATCCATTTCAAGCACATCGACTCCGAGATTGTAGCTGTTCGTAAATGCGCTGATCGTGTTGGCTGGATAGAGCCCCGCTCCTCCAGCGTGTGCCATTACCAGAACTTGTCCGCCGTTGGCTTCTTTTCTCCAGATGTTCTCTTCCTGATATTTTGGTTTAGGCAAAGCGTATAGTACCCCTAAAAGTACTACTATCACACCTAATATTATGCCGATTTTCTTTAAGACCTTCATTGTCCCCTCCTGATATTATAAATAATATGAATTTATATTTACTTACATTTATTATGTTTTACTATCTAGTTTGTACTTGCATTAGTGATTAGTTCCTCATCACATGCTTTCTTTGTGGCATCCTCGTTAAAATGTCTGGTCAACGCTCTATGGATTAGGAACAGGTATGGAATTCCCAAATTTGTTTCCAACAGCGAATCGATAATCAGCGGTTGGAACCCTTGCGGTCTGATTCCGGAGATTAGCAAAACCGCCTCCCATGAGAATTGGACCAAGATTCCGATGAACAGCATTTTCAAGATAGGCAGTCTTTCCTCTTCGCTGGCTGACAGATTCCGGATGATGACATATGCATATCCGACAAATAGGATTATCGCCATCACCGCATGATAACTGCCAGTACCTCTTGAAATGCTTATTGTTGGAAAAGAGGTGCCGAAACTCTGGGAAATCAACGCTTCCGCAAGCCAACCTATAATCATTAATGAAGACCACTCCACAATCCGTTTTTCCTTATTCAGGAACAACCAAATCCATACGAAATTTGTGAATCCATAACTTGTCGACAGCCATAGTTCGAACAAAAACGGATTGGCTCCTACGATTTTTCTGGTACCGAGCAGCAAATAGAAACCGCCATAATCCACAAGAAAATATAGTAGCGCTCCGGCAATGCCGAAAATGAAAGCCATTCTCTTCTTCATCTTCAGAAGCAAAAATCCTAACAGACTCAAAAAGCCAATATCCAAAATGATATATAGAAGGTTCAACGTCCTCTCAACAGAATAATCCATATTTACCTCCGGTCTTAACAGCATTTTATACAATTGTAACAAAAATACAATTCGAATTCAATGGCACCGGGAAAACCATGCCCAATCGGATTCAATAAAAACAAAAAGCTAACTAAGCGCTAGCTTTTGTATTAACAAATAATCACAGCAAAGAGATGCAAGATCTCTATCACTGAATAAAAGATATAATTTGATATTTCATAAATTTGAACTGTAAAATCAATTTAAGTTTTAGTGATTATAAATAAGTTTCTAATAAATATTTACTATTTGACTTCAAAATTCAACTTACTTAACATGCAAAGAAAATGCTTTATCATAACTGATAGGATTTTTGGGGAGCGTCTCATTGTATGCATCTTCTTCATGCATCGTTTCGACAATTTCTCTTGTGCTTAAATGACCAAACAGATCAATTACCATATTAATTGTGCTCATCTCCTGTTCGGAAAGGTTGGTTACTATATAATGTTCGTTTGGAATGAATTTTTTACATAGATTGTCATTGATTACTTCATCCACACTATTAATCCCATTTAAAAGGATTATTTTATCATAATCTTTTGGTAACGCGCCCATACCATTTCTAAAATAATATAACCCCGTAATTCCATGCTTATATTTCTTATAATTGAGGAAATCTGAGTACCATAAAAGTTTCATCAATTTAACA